>JAABVY010000152.1 GCA_011777135.1 Candidatus Zixiibacteriota bacterium
TTTAGAACGAAATCAAGATCGAGGCCGCGGCCATAAGACTGATAGGCGGTGGTGGAATCATAAAAGCGGTCGCAGATCACAATCTTCCCTTCCTTAAGAGCCGGAGCGATTTTTTCCTTCACAATCTGCGAGCGCGCCGCCAGATAGAGCCATAGCTCGGATTTGGCGCAAATATCTATTTCACCTTTACTGAGTAATATCCGGCGTATTCTCTCGGAGAGCTTCGTTCCGCCCGGTTCTCGGAGAAAAAGATGCTGGACATTATTTCGTTTCAGAAAATTTACGAGATACTTTGCTTGGGTGGATTTTCCAGAAAAATCGATACCTTCGAGAGTAATAAAAAGGCCTTTTTTCATAATTGTAATATATAAAAAAAGAAGGCGGCGAAAGCCACCTTCTTTTATTGCTGTGATAATTTATTTTTTCTTTTTACCGGCGCTCTTTTTGGAAGCACTTTTCTTTGGTTTCCCTGCTTTCGGAGCCTCAGAATTCGATTTGGAGCCCTTCTTGATCGAATATTTCCTGATAAATTCCTCGGTCATACGATGAGCCTCTGAATCGGTGAACTGCACGGGCGGCGATTTCTTGAAATATGATGACGGCTCTATCAGGGCGCCTGAAAGCCCGTTATCCAGGGCCAGTTTGCAGCAGCGCACAGCATCAATTACCACACCCGCCGAGTTGGGTGAATCCCAGACCTCCAGTTTCATCTCGATATTAAGCGGAACATCGCCAAAGGTCGTACCTTCGAGACGGATATAGGCCCATTTGCGGTCGGTTAGCCAGGCCACATAATCCGATGGCCCGATATGGCAGTTGTCGGCTCCCATATCATAAGGAAGCTGTGAGGTCACAGCGGAGGTCTTGGAGATCTTCTTGGATTCCAGACGGGTCCGCTCGAGCATGTTAAGGAAGTCGGTGTTTCCACCAACATTCAACTGGCTGGTGCGATCCAGCTTGACTCCGCGATCCATGAATAGACGGGTCAGTATCCGATGGGTTATGGTGGCCCCCACCTGGGACTTAATATCATCCCCGATAACCGGAAGACCTCTTTTTTCGAAGCGATCCTGCCAGTAGGGCTCCTTGGCTATAAATACGGGGATGCAGTTCACGAATCCGCATCCTGCTTCAAGCACCTGCTCGACATACCATTTTGTGGCCATCTCCGATCCAACGGGCAGATAATTGACCACGACATCAGTCCTGGTATCTTTTAAGAGCTTGACAATATCCACTGTATCGCCGGGAGCTTTTTCTATGATCTCGGATAGATATTTCCCCAGACCGTCATGTGTCATGCCGCGCTGTACCTTGATACCTGTTTTAGGGACATCTGCGAACTTATAAGTATTATTCGGCTTGGTATAGATAGCTTCGGCCAGATCTTTACCGACCTTGTTCTTGTCGATATCGATGGCGGCGGAAAATTCGATATCGGAAATATGGTAGCCGCCCAGATTGACATGCATAAGCCCGGGAATTTGATCCGTGTCCTTCGCATTCCTGTAATAATGAACTCCCTGGACAAACGATGAGGCACAGTTGCCAACACCTACAATTGCCACTCTGACTTTTGGCATATTATCTCCTTTTTAATTTATGCTACAATAGAATTTGCTATTTTCTGCATTCTCTCCAGCGCGATCGCCTTGGTCAGCGGAAAGTCCGGGCCTGTATGTTCTATCATCACGCTGGCGACAGCGGTACCCAGAATTCCGCAATCAGGCAAAGCATAACCCCGTATGAGTCCGTACATGAATCCGGCCGCATAAGTATCACCCGCACCGGTGGCATCGATCTCCTGCGTATCAAACGCGGGTATATGGAAGAACTCCTCACCGTCATAGACCACAGACCCTTTCTCGGCGATTGTTATTATAACCGTTTCAGGACCCCATGATTTCAACATTTTGGCCGGAGTCTCGTAATCCTCACGCGGGTCGTAACCCGTCAGAACCTTGCACTCCAGCTCATTGGGCTTAATTATCTGGCACATGGAAATAATTTTTTCCGTATCCTCCATTTTACGATGCCCGATTTTGCCATCCTCCGAATACCTCAGAATACCCTGGGGATCAAGAAATATGCGGGCCGAGGTGTGTTCTTTGATGTGCTGGATATATTCCAGGTCGATCTCACCAAGTATAGGCGCAACCACTATCCAGTCGGCTTCTGCAAGCTTTTCCGGATACATCTTGATCCTACCGGCCTCGCCCAGAAGTTCCAGATTCCTTTCTCCCTTGTCCCCATAATATTCAAGTGAGAATCCTCCGCTCTGCTCGACACTGTAAATTATATAATCGATCCCGTACTTTTTCATCTCGGTTTCAAAGGCCGATCGAAAATCCGGGCCGACATTTCCAACCAGTGTCGTGCGCACATCCATCTTGGCCATAGCCAGACAGAAATTGGTGGAGCAGCCCGACAGCACACGGCCGTCAGTCTGCACATGCGGGGTCTTTATTGTATCGAATACGGGATTTCCGATGGAAAAGATGTTAGCCATTTTGTGCCCTCCTGTCCAATTCCTTCTTGGCGTAAAAAAGTCTCTGTATTGCGGTTATATGGGAAACGACTCCGACAAAAATCAGGGCCATCTCCAGCAGGTTCAATCCGGCGGGTTCGAATTGTGGAAAAAACCACACCAGCGCCAGGCCGATCATGATAACGATGAATTTTTCCAGCCTTCCCACCCAGCCCACTTCGGCCGAGGCAATCTTGCCGATCGATTCAGCTGCCTTGCGCGAGTAGGAAGCCATGATCATTCCGAAAATGGCGAAGATTGGCCAGACCGGATGTACTTTTCCTGAAAGCAATATCCCGGACAGGATAAAGAATTCAGCATAGCGGTCGAGGACATGATCGAGTATTCCGCCGAAAGTGGTTCCCATATTGCCTGCACGAGCGGTGGCTCCGTCGAGCATATCGGTTATGGATGTCAGTACAATGAAAAGTATGCCCCACATAAACCAGCCCTTCCAGAGCACGATGGCGGCAACAATAGACATTATCAGGCTGGTGAATGTTATAAAGTTGGGGGTCAGACCGATCTTGACACAGAACCGTCCGGCCACCTGGGAATGCAGCTCATAAGCCTGCCGTCTCTTCTTATTCATGAATTTTCCCTTATCTATTTCAAACAGCCTAATATAAATTACTGGAATTTTTTTGCAAGTATATTTATATTATAAAGCTAAACGGAACTTATATGGTACCCCTGATGAGTCAGGCTATGAATCTATGAGTCCAATAAAATATTTCACACATATTCGATTGCAGAGCGATTCACGTTCACTGCGAAATTTCATGGTTCAGTATGCGGAAAGGTATGGCATCAAACCGGCGGCGCGGATGTTCAATACCACNNATCAGCGCTCTTTATCGAAGCCACGTAAATCTCGAATAACGGAGATTCAAAAAGTAAAGGTGATTGGACTGAAAAAGAAGCACCCGTCCTGGGGTTCTATGAAAATCAAAAAGGAGTATGGTCTCACAATTTCAGACAAGGCCATCCGGAAAATCTGGAAGGAAGCAGGGCTCACATGATGAAACTGAAAGCCGCGGTTCTAATATTATTTGTTTCTTTCATTATTTTGTACTGCTCCGGGGAGAATCAGGAAGAAAGCGGGATAGATACAATAGTACTTATAGGTCAGGATGGCAGGACCGTCTTCGACATCCTTTTAGAGGAACATAAAGTCGACTACGTTGAGTCAGAGATGGGAGTCTTCATACAGGCTATCGACGGAATTGAGAATAAGGCCGGACGTTTCTGGATGTACTCGATCAATGGCGAGCCCGGGAAAATCGCCTGCGACAGGGCATCTGTTTCAGAGGGAGACACTATCAGATGGGAGTATAAATAATCAACTTTCTTTCTGTTTTGCGCGCTTCCTGAGATGGAAGAAGAGAATCCATCCCAGAATAAACAGTATGGCCGCCACCAGGTGATTATAGGTCATTTCCATGCCGAAAAGATTTGGTATCATGGCCTGCTCATAATATCTGACGAACTCTATGACGAACCGGAAGAAACCTTCTACTATCAAAAAAATCGCAAACAGCATACCGCTGAAATGATCCTTGCGATCGAGATAATGAAACACCAGAAATAGCGCCAGGCCATAAAAAGACATATAAAGCTGGGTGGGATGAATGGCCTGATCCTGAAATATTGCATATGGTATGGAATTCTCCGGAAAATGCACGCCCCATGGAAGATCACACTGTTTTCCAAAGCAGCAGCCATTCAGGAAGCATCCGATACGGGTGAAAAAAGTCCCCAGCGCTATGGGCGGCGCAAAGATATCCAGAGTATCCAGGAAGGGCGCTTTCTTAATAATGATATAGATGATGCCTGCCCCGATGGCAAAGATCAAGCCTCCATACAGATTCAGTCCCGCAATACCTATCGTTCCGCCGCCTCCAAACGGATTTATGATATCAAGGAGATTGCCAGAAAACTCGGACCAGTGGTAAAAGACATAGAACAAACGAGCCCCTATTATCCCTGCGAATATTACCAGGAATGAAAGGTTGGTTACAAAATCAGGGCTGATCTTTTTGTATTTGGCCTTATAGCGGACGTAAAACAGCCCCACCACAAAAGATATGAATAACATTACGCCGTAGGCGCGTACTACGATGGGTCCAATTTTGAAAAGTTCCGGATGCATTTTTTATTAGCCACCACCGGTTTTTCCATGATCCCGGGCTGGTAATATGGAAGTCTATGCCAGCCCAGTTTCTTTTTGCCGATTATCCAATCCGAGATTATTATACAAATTAGGGCCATAACGAACCCAACAATAGTGTCAGAGATAAAATGAAAGCGTCCCCAGAATGTACCGATCACCAGCGCAAAAACTATCGGAGTGAATACATATCCAACCTTTCGTGTATATCGCCAGGAATGCACCAGCACAACTATGGCGATAGCTGTGTGAGTGGAGGGCATGGAACCACCCTCCGCAGCGCCATTCTTGATTACATAATCCACCAGCGGGACGAACAGATATCCATGTAGAGGGCTTTCATAGATCCCACGAAACAGGAAGCGCGGTCCGGCAATCGGAAAGAAGTAGAACATATAGAAACAAACCAGGAATGTAAATGCCGCCGTGGTAACGAACATATCCAGCTCGAATTCCATTCTTTTTCGCAGCAGAATTATAGCATACGACATAATCAGGAAGAAATACGCGAAATAGCCCAGCATAAAATATTCGTTCAAAATCGGGATATTAAATTTCTCGAGATAAATAGTCGGGTGCAGCCCCAAAACATTGAACTCTATCTGTGCGAGCTGATTATCGAGCCACTCCGGAATATATAAAAACACAAGTCCCCCGGTCTGCTGATATATAAACAAAAGAAGTATCAGGAAATACCAGCGGCGGACTATCTTTTGTATAGTCCCCTTGGGATTCACCGGCATCCTGGTGATATGCAGGACAAAAACCACCAATGAAAAATTGAATAGAAAATGCAGTGCCCAATTCGAGACATTATGCCTGAAGATCAGAACCGATATTCCCACCACGGCATTATAAATTAGAACAAAATAATCAACCGGCAGGAAGTTGAATCTTTTCGAATACCCGTTAATTTTTTCCCTCCAATATTAAAACAAACTCCCCTCGGGGCTTCTCGGTTTCATATTTAGCGATCAGTTTTTCAAGATCAGAGCGCAACACCTCTTCATGCAATTTTGTCAATTCCCGCGCTATTACAGCATTTCGGTTTCCTAATCTCTCATATAAGCTTTTCAAAGTACTTAAAAGCCTGTGAGGTGACTCATATAAAACAATCGTGCGCTTTTCTTCTACAAGTATTTCCAACCTTTTGTTTCGCTTGGATCCTTTGGGCGGCAAAAATCCCTCAAAAACAAAATTATGCAGCGGAAGCCCGGAAACAGTGAGAGCATATATCAATGCCGATGGTCCCGGTATGGCCTGCACCTCGATGTCTTCATCAATAGCGCTCCTGACCAGAAGAAATCCCGGATCTGAGATTCCCGGAGAGCCTGCATCTGTTATCAGGGCCACGTCCCCGCCTCCCTTGAGCCGCTCGATAATCACCGGAGCGGATTTGAATTTATTGGGGTCATTATAGGTTATAAGCTTGCCTTTAATTCCATAATGATTAAGCAGCTTGCCCGAGACTCTTTTATCTTCGCAGGCGATAAGGTCCACAGCTTTCAATGTTTCCACCGCTCGAAAAGTTATATCCCCCAGATTGCCGATCGGGGTTGCAACCAGATATAATTTTCCATACATTAGACAGATATTATTTGTTTTTGTACCACCTGTCAAAATAAATATGACGCTGGCGGGTAGATTTTAATAAAGACATGATTGACATGATTTTTACATACCTTTATATTGGCGAAAATCGAGAAAAGGAGAGAATATGGCTTCTGTAAACAAAGCGATCCTCATCGGCAACCTGGGAAGAGATCCGGAAATGCGCCACACTCCCTCGGGCAAGCCGGTGACAACGTTTTCGATCGCAACCACAGAGAAGTGGCGGGACCAAAACGGCGAAATGCAGGAATCCACTGAATGGCATAATATTGTCCTGTGGGGCAGGCAGGCGGAAATTGCCAAAGAATATCTTTCCAAAGGAAGGCCAGTCTATATAGAAGGCCGCATCCAAACACGCAGTTACGAGGATAAAAACGGCGTGAAGAAATACATAACCGAAATTGTGGGAAGACATATGCAATTCCTCGGCGCCCGCGGTGAATCCACCGGTGATTATACTCCTCCCCCACCGCCCAGTGAAGAAGCAGCGCCTTTTGACAATACGGTTGAGGATGACGATCTGCCGTTTTAGTGCACGTTCTTGGGATATTGGTGCAGGTCAAATCCCGGAAAAGCCACACAGCTTGGAGGGGCTTGACAAGCTTTATGAAAATGTCAAATATCAAAAACATTTGACATTCGGTTTAGACATAGCGTTTAATCAGAAAGTAACATAGCAGCATAATCATCTAACCGCATTTAATGCAGGTTACATTCTGAATGCAACCAGATAAAAAAAAGGAGGACGAACCAGTCATCCTCCTTTTGTTATCATGACGATATATCTCAGGCTACATTCATGCCTTTGCGATATTTCATTTCTTTTTTGAAGCCGAAATCCTGCACCAGATTCAATGCCCACACCGCAGAGAGTTCATCCATAACATTGACCTCAAAAACCAGGTCCTGAGCTACCATGAAATAATAGCTGACATTTTCCTCAGTGAAGCGCATGCAGCAGAATCTGCCCTGTTCATCGGTAAAAAAACCGAGCGGCTCGATCTCCTTGCGATGTTCGAGGATACGAATCTTGCGCAACTCAGCTTTCTCGGGAGGTGTAAGACCCGGGACTACCTCCCATTCCTTCTGCGGAGCAAAAATCTCCATCCCGAGCACATTGCCGCGGCGGTCGAGATCGATGGAATACTTTTCACCCTGAATATAGGAATAGAATTTGCCGCTGGTGCGTATGACGACATTCAGCGTCTCTTCCATTGTGTCATAAAACGCTCTGGCTTCCGGAACTCTCCTGGTTTCTTTGATAGCCAGATGGATATGACACATAACTTACTCCACAGCCTCCCCAAGGCCTTCCAGCTGTACCCGGGAGCGATTTGCCTCTGCTGTCTGAGGATATTCGTCGACGACCTGGCGATAAATCGTGATCGCCTCGGCCTGCTCACCCAGCTCCTCCAGACTGCGAGCCAGCTTGAATTTGGCGCTGGCCATACGGTCGCTTTGGGGATAATTATCAACCAGCTTTTGGAATTCCACCCGGGCCTTCTCATAATTGGGAGGATCCATATTATAATAGCTTTCCCCCAGCCAGTATTGGGCATCATCGGTCAATTCCGTATTGGGAAAGCTTTTTAAATATTCCTCGAAGCCCAGGATTGCAATCTCGTTATTTCCGGCAACCAGGCTTTTGTAAGCCGCATTATATACCACCCTGGGATCGACTGTTGTAGAAGTCCCCGCGCTTGTATCCGATGCCGCTGATGTGTCCTGCGAAGGCGTTGTAGTCGTCACCAGTGCCGGACGTTCCGCCAGCCTGTCTATCCTGTCGTTCAGGTCGACCAGCTTATAATCCAACTGCTCCAGGCGCTGCTCGAAGGTCGCAATCGAGGACCTCAGCTGGGCCAGGAATTGCCGCTGTGATTCCTCCTGGACCTTAATCAGGCTGTCGAGCTCGTTAACTTTCTGCT
The DNA here is from genome assembly GCA_011777135.1 of Candidatus Zixiibacteriota bacterium. Lineage (GTDB taxonomy): Bacteria > Zixibacteria > MSB-5A5 > JAABVY01 > JAABVY01 > JAABVY01. The sequence continues at coordinate 8,234 of JAABVY010000152.1, forward strand.
CGATATTTGCATTCGACTTTTCCAGATAATCCAGCTGCGCTTCCATCTTGTTCATTTGACGGCGCGAGGCGCATCCGGTCAGAAGAAAAAAACCGGCCACCAGGACTATCAGGATCAGATAAGATTTGCGCATGATCATCCTATTCTTGTACGACAAATTCACAGCGCCGATTCAGCTGCCAGGCTTCCTCGTTATGACCCAGAGCCACAGGACGCTCCTTGCCATAGGAAATCGTCTCCATGCGATTGCCGTCAATTCCCAGACTGATCAAATAGTCTTTGGCGGAATTGGCGCGCCTCTCGCCCAGAGCGAGGTTGTACTCAACCGTGCCGCGCTCGTCGCAATGGCCTTCGATTACAATGTTCACGGCAGGATTGCTCTTCAAAAGCTCAGAATTGTATTCCAGTGCTCGCTGCGCATCGGGACGAATATTATATTTGTCAAAATCGAAATAGACCTTCTGGAAATCACCTGATGTAAGAGGTTCTACCTCCGGCTGGGTATCGACTTCCGGTTCCGGCTCGGGTGTGGTCATAGTGTCTTCAGGCGAAACAGTAGGTTCTTCAGGAATGGGCTCTTCCTTGGGCCCGCATGAACCGCCCATCAAAAGGGCGAAGGTAAAGATCAGCATCACTGCCAGGATCGCTTGTTTCATTTAATTCCTCCTTGTTCCTTCACAGAGATTAATTTTCGATAATATTAAAAATCAATTTCCTCAGGTCAACAACAATAATATAGATTGCTCATTAATCCAGATAGCCGGACCATGACGGGTTCGAGCTGCCGGTCTGATTTGTGATTAACCTCCTCTTGTTTCCCATAAAATCAGAAA
>JAABVY010000337.1:0-529 GCA_011777135.1 Candidatus Zixiibacteriota bacterium
TCGGATATCCTTTTCCGCGATGAAATCAAAGTTATGCAGAGTTGCTTGCTTGACGGTCACGCCACCAATTTCAACCGGTTCCAGAACGGCATACGGGGTCAGCACGCCTGTCCGACCCACATTCACCCGGATTTCCTCCAGCAGGGTGGTGACCTCCTGAGCAGGGAATTTATATGCGATCGCCCCTCTGGGGTCTTTTCCAACAACACCCAGAAATAAAGCCAGACTCTGATCGTTGATCTTGATGACCATACCATCAATTTCGTAATCAAGTTTCTCTCTCCTGGATTCCCACTCATCCAAAACCTGGTCAACTTCGTCGAGGTCTTCACAAGTAACCTGTTCCGGGACCGGGAAGCCCAGTTGTGATAAATAATCAATGATTTCATCTTGCTTATTGGGGACCTCCCCGTCTGCCGTTACGATCTGGTAGATCAGCAGGGTCAGGGGACGCGAAGCAGTGATACTCGAATCCAATTGGCGCAGTGCTCCAGCAGCTGTATTGCGAGGATTGACATAGGTCCGTTCT
>JAABVY010000337.1:626-944 GCA_011777135.1 Candidatus Zixiibacteriota bacterium
CCCGGACAACCAGATATTCCGGAGGCTCGCCCCCCTGCGGATCAACTGGAATACGAAGTGGAAGGGCTTGCAAAGTTCTCAAATTTTGGGTGATATCCTCGCCGACTTCACCATTTCCACGGGTAGCACCTTGAAAAAAACTTCCATTTCGATAATGGAGTACTACCGTCAGGCCGTCCAGCTTGGGTTCAACAGCAAAGTCCGCATCCAAGACCCTCTCATCAACTTTAGCAATACGGTCAAGCCAGTTTCGGATTCCCTGCTTATCATATGCGTTTGCAAGACTCAAAATCGGCAGTGGGTGATTGACTTTTTCGA
>JAABVY010000337.1:1003-1338 GCA_011777135.1 Candidatus Zixiibacteriota bacterium
CACTTTCAATTTCCTTCAGTTCTGCAAAAAGCTGATCGTACTCATAATCGCTGATCACCGGATCGTCCAGAACATAATAGCGGTAATCGTGATAGTTCACCTGCTGCCTTAAATCCGCTAATCTTTCCTGTAATTTTTTCTCATCCATCGATCACCTCGGTCAGGCTGTTTATTCAATTATAGCGTTAGATTTATTCATAAAAAGACTAAAAGTGGAGAAAAATTTTAACGCAAAGGTTTTCCCCTTATCCAGAATTTCAGAGGTCAATCTCCGTTGTGCCGGTTTGATGTAAATTTTACAAATTATCAGGAGGCATTTAAATTAATAATCCATC
>JAABVY010000032.1 GCA_011777135.1 Candidatus Zixiibacteriota bacterium
ATCTGCGAGGCGGCCATCATGACAGCCTTCAAGCCTGAGCCGCAGACCTTGTTTATCGTAATCGCAGGCACCTCCGGGGGTACTCCGCCGTGAATTGCGGCCTGCCGGCCGGGAGCCTGGCCCGAGCCGCCCTGGACCACCTGGCCCATGATGACTTCATCAATTGTCGCCGGGTCAATTTTTGCTCTTTTTACGACCTCTTTAACTGCGAATGCGCCCAGCTGCGGCGCTGTAAATGCTGATAAATGACTGTGCAGAATACCGATAGCGGAACGGCACCCAGCCACAATATAAGCTTCAGGATAATCCATTAAATCCTCCGTGAGTGAATATTCTTATAATAAGCGTGACTCATTTTTATCAGGTTATGCCTCCCTCAGCCGGTAGAGGCAGAGATAGTGAAACAATTCTCAATTATAATAAAATAACCCCTTTTCGGCAATAGAATTCGCAGAAAAGCTAAAGTTGATTTTAGGGTGGATTTGCGGGTTTTGGGGAAGGTTCTGCGGTAACTCTCGCGCGCTTCATGGCGAGTCCGGCCCTGGCCGGACGTGGCAATCTCAAAGTCCAGATTAAGAATGATAGCGGAGATTCCCACGTAGATCATAATCAAAGATTATGATCTCCTCGGAATGACGAAATTTGGTGCGCCCAGCATTCCGCGGCGCACGAGGACGTACGCCGCGCACGATTTATAGTGGATTTGCGGGATTTTGGGATAGTGATTTCGTAGGTCAAAACTCTGTGAGTTTTGACAGATTGTCAAATCCCACAGGGATTCGACCTACGCATTTTTCCCTCTGGGCCTGAAAAAAAAGAAGATGGCTGCGGCTATTAAAACAGCAATCACTGTCTTGATGACAATCCCGGTCTGGAAATCCTCAGCATACTTAACGTGATATGTGTCCCATGAGGCTCGAACAAAATCTCTGTGTCCGATTAAAATGAGATAGACAATTATAATCGAGAATATCAAATACCATCCAATTTTAGTCGGATAAATAATATGAACTACGAGCGGAATCAATGGAATTAAGAAGACCCAGAAATATGCTATTCCCAAGCTCGATTCCGACCAGGCATAGTTTGCATATCCATCAAAAAAAAGAAAGACCAAAATTCCTGCAAGTGCCAATGCCGCCCAGCGGGGGATTCCGGGTCGGTATTTGAAAAGATTTTTAATAAGCGATTTCCTCGGCATCTATACCTCACAGTCGGATATTTTCCGGTTCAAGGATAATTATAACTAATTGTTCTTCATTTTTCAAAAGTAAAGTTCGTGCTGGGCGTACCTCATGGTGCACCCAGCATTCCGCGGCGCACGAGGACATACGCCGCGCACAATCCAGCTACCAACGTGTATGGAGAGCAACTTTTATTACATCCCATGAGTTATGCAGATAATCTTGCCATCCGACTTTCTAATCTTCGCATATGCTACCCCACCTTCTGAATAATCATCTCCAAAATTACCATGTACCATCCATGTGCTATCATCCATCAATTTTGCCTTTAATGGCTTTTCATCATGAATCGATTCTCCATATATCGGAATCCATACCGCCTCTGCTATTTTTTTTGCAGTTTCTTCATCGGGGACTACTCCCTCTTCTGGAAAATGACAATCTTCTTCCAGGAGCTCATTAAAAAATCTTTCTGCATATTCATCGAAATTAGACTGATCGCTATCATTTGCGAGAATGGATGTGATAAAAAGACAGAGTGAAATTCCAATAAATATAGCGATGGGTTTTGTTCTAACTAAATTTCCCATGGATCTTTCTCCCTTTATAAATAACGGTAACTTGTATTGTGGATTTCAAATTGATCAATTTCTATTATACTAAAAATCAAGATGACAGCAAAACATTAAAAAATTAATCAAAAATTTGGGAAAGGAGACTTCAATGACTGGGGTGGCCTGCTCAAACTTGTTTGGGCAGGTTCTACTTATCAACACGCCCAAAGCCAGTTAGGGCGTGCCACCCATCGGGTTGTGGAACCCGACGGCACAATTTGCTGGATGATTGTATTAATCCACGCGTTCGACTTTGCGGATTTTGTATTTGCCATAAGCGGGAACGACGCCCACACCCTGACAAGCGCGGCAGTAAACCAACTCCTGGCTTTCCCCCGTTCCGCGGCAGCTGCTGCAGGAGACGATCGGAATCTCCTCGGATTCACACATCAATGTTACATGACCGGTGCCGTTGCAGGCCTTGCAGAAACGTTTATGCCTGCTTTCACCGGTACCCCTGCAACTTCCGCATTCGACAACTACCGCATTGCCGGAGCGCTCTACTATTTCAATTTTCATTGCCATTTTCTTTCCCCTTGCATATGTCGGGCACGCCGTCATTGCGAGCCCCGACTTTGTCGGGGTGTGGCAATCTCACAGTTTCGATTCGCAACGAAAAACGAGATTCCCACGGTCGCCCTCGCCTTTGGCGGGGCTCCCTCGGAATGACGTATTAGATGATCCTTCCTTGATTAAATAAATAAATCTTCTATTCTATCTTTTCGACAATTAAAATGGTTTCTTCAGTGCCTACTAAGTCCCCGTCCTTATTATTTACCTCTTTCACCACGCCCTCGAATTTGGCCCGGATTTCGTTCTCCATTTTCATGGCCTCGACCACGCAGAGAAGCTGCTTTTCTTTTACTTCCTGACCTTCTTCCACCGCAATCTTGACGATCTTGCCGGGCATTGGGGCATGGATAAGCTGCTTGCCGTCAATAATCTCCTCCGCCGAGGACATCTCCGATTCGAGCTCCTCTGTCACAGCCTTGATCGGGAGGACCATGCCGTCAATATGGGCATACGACTGGCCTTTTTTCTTATCCGTTGCTATGTATACTGTTTTGACTGTACCATTAATGTTCAACTTGAAACAGTTGGTTTCGAAATCAATGGGCATGAAATCGGCCTGCTCATCGTCAATTTTGAATTTGTATCCATCCTTGGTCTTTTCGACGGAGACAGAATATTGTTTGCCGATCAGAATCAGTTCAAAATCCACTTTAACCTCCCATCCCAATTTCCCATTTGCCAATGGTTTTCCATGGTGACGGCATCTCCTGTTCTCCACCCTCGACCGGCGCAGCCTTCTGATTCATCTCGTTTAAAACAACTGAAATCAGTGCGGCCTTAAGAGAATCCTCGGCCACAGTAGGAGGCTTCCATTCAGACATATATGTGGGAATGAAATCGGTGTAGGTCTCACCCGATATGAATTTTTCATGTTCAAGTATCGCTTTAAGATACGGTATGGAAGTCGTTACGCCTAAAAGAATATAATTATCCAATGCTTTCTTCATTCTTTCGAGAGCATCAGCCCTGTTCTCACCCCATACAATTAATTTCGAGAGGATCGGATCGTAGTAAACCGAAACATCAACACCGGAATACACACCTGTATCGACACGAATAAACGGCCCAGTTGGCTCGCGATAAAATAGCAATTTTCCCGAAGACGGCAGAAAATTATTGAGCGCGTCCTCAGCATAAATTCGGCATTCAATAGCATGGCCATGCTGTCGCAATTGATCCTGTCTGATAGAAAGCTTCTCCCCCGAGGCGACACGAATCTGTTCCTTGACCAGATCGATTCCGACTACCATTTCGGTAATGGGATGTTCAACCTGGATTCGAGTGTTCATCTCAAGGAAATAAAAATTCTTATTCTTATCGAGAAGGAATTCGACCGTACCGGCATTTGTATAATTGCAGGCTCTGGCAACNNATCAACCGCAACCGAGGGTGTCTCCTCAATAATCTTCTGGTGACGTCTCTGGATCGAGCACTCTCTCTCAAAGACATGAACATAATTGCCGTGCTTGTCACCGAAAACCTGGAATTCGATGTGCCTCGGTTCCTCTATATATTTTTCGAGATATACTGAATCATCGCCGAATGCGGATTTGGCTTCGCGCATGGCGCCGTTTAAGGCGTCCTCAATATCATCCGGATTGTGTACGACGCGCATGCCCTTTCCCCCGCCGCCGGCGGCAGCCTTCAAAAGTACAGGGTAGCCAACGATCTCGGCATGCTCCTTGAATTTTTTCGCATCCGCCGCGGGCGCCTCCATACCGGGGATAACCGGCACACCGGAATCGACCATCATCTGACGCGCCTCCACTTTATTTCCCATAGCGCGGATCGATTCGGCATTAGAGCCGATAAAGGTTATGCCCTCATCCTCGCAGCGTTTTGCGAAGTTGTGATTTTCTGCAAGGAAGCCGTAGCCGGGATGGATGGCGTCGCATCCATACTCCTTCGCGACTTCTATTAGCCGGTCGATATTGAGGTAGCTTTCGAGCGCCGGAGCAGGCCCGAGAAGTGCGGCCTCATCGGCCTTGAGCACATGCAGCGCCTTCTCATCGGCCTCGGAATAGACAGCCAGTGTGCGTATATTCATTTCGCTGGCGGCCTGAAGAATCCGGCAGGCGATCTCTCCTCTGTTAGCAACAAGAATTTTATTAAACATCGATCTTTTCTACTCCACCCAATTCGGTTTGCGCTTGTTCAGGAAAGCATCCATCCCCTCCTGCCCCTCGGGTGACTTGCGCAGGTTGGCAATCACCTCGGCCGTATATTTCTCGGCCTCGTCCATATTCTGGTTAGCGATATTATGCAGGAGGTCCTTGCAGACTCCGATAGCATCCGGTCCCGAGGTCAGTATCTGCTTGATCATCTTGTCCACTGCTGTATCGAGTTCCTCAGCCTGTACAGCCTGATTAACCAATCCCGCTTCTAGTGCCCTCTGCGCCGTTAAACGCTCACCTGTCAGGAAAAACTCGCGGGCACGACCCTCACCTACACGTTTCACCACATAGGGAGAAATACAGGCTGGAACCACACCGATCTTGACCTCCGAGAATGAGAATATAGCAGTGTCGGCCGCAATCGCAATATCGGTGACGGCCACAAAACCGGTACCACCTCCGATGGCCGCGCCATTGATTCGTCCGATTACAGGTCGCGGGAATTCATAAATGAGCCTGAATAAAGCGGCCAGTTCGAGCGATTCTTTCAGGTTCTGCTCATAGGAATAGTCCTTTACCGCACGCATCCAGTTCAGGTCAGCTCCGGCACAATAGGACTTGCCTTCGCCAGTCATGACAATCACCCTAACATCCTTATCATCTTTCATCTTGTTGAAGGCACCGGTAAGCTCGCGAATCATGTCGGAATTGAAGGCGTTATGGATCTCCGGACGGCAGAATGTGATCCTTGCGACCTTATCCTCCTTCTCGAACTTGATTGTGCTGTATTCAGACATAAAAGACACTTTCCTTTCGGGTTTACATTCGGAAGACACCGTATTTGGTCTTGGGAACATCGGCATTAAGCGACATGGCAATCCCCAGCGCCAGCATATTGCGGGTCTCGACCGGGTCGAGCATGCCGTCATCCCAGAGACGAGCTCCGGAATAATACGGAGTCGATTCCGCTTCATATTTTTCCAGAGTCGGCTTCTTGAATTCCGCTTCCATCTCCTCGGTAATTTCGACGCCTTTTTTCTGGAGAGCACGCTTCTTAACAGTCCAGAGCACATCGGCAGCCTGCTCGCCGCCCATGACACAGATCTTGGCATTGGGCCACATCCACATCAAGCGCGGGAAGTAGCCGCGTCCGCACATGGCGTAGTTGCCAGCACCATACGATCCACCGACCACGACAGTGAACTTCGGCACCCTGGCATTGGCTACAGCATGAACCATCTTGGCGCCATCTTTGGCGATGCCCCCATGCTCATACTGCTTGCCGACTATAAAGCCTGAGATGTTTTGCAGGAATATAATCGGTATTTGGCGTTCTGTGCAAAGCTCGATAAAATGCGCACCCTTGACAGAACTTTCGGAGAAGAGCACACCATTGTTGCCGATTATCC
>JAABVY010000043.1 GCA_011777135.1 Candidatus Zixiibacteriota bacterium
TTTCATCTGGAAGAGAATCCTTGGCGAGAAAAGCAATTTGGCGCCCATCAGGCGACCAGGTATAATCCTTAATATCCGTGGCAAATTCAATTATCTTCTGTGATTCCCCTCCTGCGATCGGGATTTTATATAGGGCATCATGCTTGTCTTTATCGCCGTTATCATTTTTTCGCTCGGCGATATAAGTGATGTACTGGCCATCGGGAGTAAAGGCAATATTTTTTATTCTTACATCTCCGGTGATATACGGGCGTGAGTTCCCGTCCAGACCGGTTACATAAAGATGCCGATCAGCCTCGCCGTCCCCCTCGACAAAAGGATTGGGCCGGACAATCAAAGTGTAGGCGATGAGCTGCCCGTCGGGTGATATAGCTGTCTCATAGGCATATTGCAGGTTCGCCACATCCTCCACCGTCATTCCGCGAGATAAGGCAAGGGATGAGAACATGACCATAAGAAACCCAACCGAAATCAGGATAAGGGTCCATTTTGGTTTTTGGAATGGATTTAATGATTTTAGAGTTAGCATTGATTCTATGACCTCCATTTATTCTGCCAAAACAAATCTATTATTGAATTACGGAATTGCATAATATCTCAATTGGATTTGGTGCGCCTGAAAAGAATATATCCCAGAATCAGGAAAATCGCAAATGATACCAGGTCTCCCCATGGCGTCCCCCATTCGAAACCCAGACCTTTGGGCGCGCCGGCATAAAATGCGTAGAAGGCTATGATCACCGAGGCGAATCCCTGACCGCCTATCAATCCCGATCCGAAGAGCACACCCGCCTCACGGCGTCTGACTCTCTCAGCGGCATCATGCTTCTGACGCGATTCGACATATTTTCTGATTGCTCCGCCGAAGAAGATCGGGGTCATGGTCGAGACCGGAAGATATATCCCGACAGCAAAGGGTAGCGAGGGAATCCTCGCAAGCTCCGCCAGCACTCCGAAACCCACACCTATTAAAACCAGGCCCCAGGGGATGCCGGTTTCCAGTACTCCCTCGATGATTGTTTTCATCAAAAGAGCCTGCGGCGCTGGAAGCTGTTCCGAGCCGAAAGTATAGGTCTTGGCAAGGATGGTGATTGCAAAACAAACTGCCAGGGCGGAGCTGGCCGCTCCAATCAATTCGCTTATCTGCTGCCGGTTGGGCGTGGCTCCTACTAAGAAACCTGTCTTCAAATCCTGAGAGGTATCTCCCGCAATAGAGGCCGCTACCGCCACTACCGTGCCCACTGTCAGCACCGCCGCCTTGCTGGCGATATCTGTCCATCCCAGGCCGACGAAGATCATACTGATAGCCAGAAGCGTGACGATTGTCATACCGGAGGTAGGATTAGAGGATACGCCGATCAGACCTACAATTCTGGAAGATACTGTAACAAAAAAGAAGGCGAAGATTGCAATTCCCGGTGCGGCGATCAGGCGCATGCTGAATGTTGTGCCGTGACCGAGGAGCTTGGGGATCAAAAGGATCGCCAACACTATTAAAACGACTCCTATGAGGACATATTTTAAAGAAAGGTCCCGGTCAACTCTTGCCGTATCTTCTTCTTCATCATTCTTATTTTTTTCAAGACGAGTTCTTATCTGCTCCACGCCGATTTTGAAGGATCGGATCATGGTCGGTATCGATCTTATGATAGTAATGATTCCGCCGAAGGCAACAGCTCCGGCGCCTATATAACGGATATAGTTGTTCCATATTGTGGAGGGATCCATTGTGCTGATCAATGTGTCGCTGGCCGGAAAGAGTGAGCCCGCCCATTGATCGCCATAATATCCGAACACTGGAATCAAAAAGAGCCACGAAATCAGCCCGCCGGCTACCATGATCGTGCTTATCCTGAAACCGAGAATGTAACCCACCCCAAGAAGCGCCGGGGTGGCATTCAGGCCCAGCTGTGCCTTATTTATAAAAGGCAGATTGACTGCGACTTTTTCCTTCCAGAGATAAAGCATGCCGGTAACAAATTTGTAGACTAAGCCTATCCCCAGACCTATAAATACGTTTTTGGCGCTGGCGCCTTTCTTGTCGCTGGATATCAGGACCTTGGCACAGGCGGTGCCCTCGGGATATGGAAGCCGTCCATGCTCTTCCTTGATAAGGAATCTCCGTAATGGAATCATGAAGAGTATTCCCAAAAGGCCGCCTGCGAGCGCCAGCCCCGCCATCTGCCACAGACTTGGATCAAATCCCCAGAGATACAAGGCGGGAATTGTGAAAATCACTCCCGATGCCAGCGAGGAACTGGCCGAACCGGTTGTCTGGGCGATATTGCTTTCGAGGATGCTGGCGCGTCCGCCAGATATTTTTTGAATAGCACGAAAAAGTCCGACCGACATGACCGCCACCGGAATGGATGTTGAAACGGTTATGCCCACCAGGAGGCCCAGATAGGCATTGGCAGCGCCGAAAAGAATTCCGAAGAAAGCGCCGACTATGATAGCCTTGATCGTAAACTCAGGTACTCCGCGGCCGTCAGTTATATATGGCTGGAAGTCTTCTTTGCCGTTCGTTGAGGGAATTTCTTTCAACCTTCAAAGCCTTTCGTCTTTTCACGGGCTGCTGTTAACAGGCGTTCCCTATATGTAATTTATAGCGCGGAATATGACAAGCATTTTTTGATGCCGGGATATGATGGTCGATAAAAATACCGCCGGCAGATCGAATCGCATGCCGGCGGTACAATTTCGTTTTAGCCTGAATGTTTTAACAGCCCGGGAAACCGTCTCCATCAAGATCGCAGGGCTGATTGCCGCCCACGAATATGTAATTAATAATATACACGCCATCGGAGACATTCACAGAGCCGTCACAATTGGTATCACCCACAAAGAGCGGGTCGGGAGCCGTTCCCCCGACGAAAACATAATTTATTATATGAACGGCATCGCTGACATTAACGGTCAGGTCATTGTTGGCATCACCGCATAAATAACCGGATTCACAGATCAAAGCGGTGACATGAACCGAATCGATGCCCGCTTCGACAGTGGAGGACATATAAAGATCGGAGACTTCAAAGCGCAATTTCATCTGAGCCGTTCCATCCAGGTAATCCCGCACCCAGAATGAATGCGTAATCCATCCTCCAGCTGTGCCGGGACCTGTCGGTCCAATGGTCTCTACCACAGTCCAGCTTGAACCGTCATCATTGGAAATATAAACATTCATTACATCATCCTGCGTATAACCGAGGTAGTTGGAGTACCATCTCGCATAGGACACCTCGCCATTGCCGCTGGAGAGATCAAAAGTAGGGGAAACGAGGTTGGTTGTGCCGAAATCGACATCCGAATTGCCGTCTTGATTGAAGGTCAGATAGCAATTTCCGGAGCCATCATAATCAGTGGGCGGGTCACCCCGGTCACCGCCACCTATTGGAATTCCTCGCTCCCATGTGCCTTCCTCTGCGTCACCGTAAACCGTCCAGCCGTTGTCCAGCTCAAAGTCATCCTGATAAATATCGGCCTGTTCCTCAATTACCACCGCCTGATGGGGATCGGAGGGATCGGTATCATAAAAGACACCATTTACCTGTTCCTCTGCGCTGACAAAGAAATTTATTCTCCCAAAGCAGGGCAATTCCGGAAATGTCCCTTCATACAGGCCCGGAGAAATCTCTGTCATCGGTACGCTGGTATATCCCCCAACTCCGATAGCGTAATGCAATTGAGCCGAGCCCGGTACAACCACTCCACCGGTGATGCCCTCTATTTCGACCTGGAAGGTTGCACTGCCGCCCGGTTCGAGGAAAACCGGAATGCCATTGGGATAGTCGAAGGCAATCGCAAAGGGAGAGTAGCTTTGTCCCGCAACATAGGCCGTTGCCAGGCTGGCCTTGACCATGCTCCACATGTATGTAAAACTCATATATGTTGTGCTGTCCTGGGGAGAGTGGTAGACCGATGAGAATTCATATTCGTGTGAGAAGATCGCCGGATAACCGTTTTGAAGAAAGGGATAGTGGTCGGAATTTCCCGAGGCTCCCTGGAAGGTGGTGGTGATCGACACCAGGGAATCGGCCAGGCTGGCCCATAGATTGGCATAGCTGTCGTCCGATCCATGGAAAACGTAGGCCTTATTCCTGTTTTCCTTGTCCGCAATCATATCCATGTTGAGCATGAAAATTATGCTGTCGCCGGCAGCCGCGGCCTCGTTGGCATAGGCGTATGATCCGATCAGGCCGTTTTCTTCCGCGTCAAAGAGCGCAAAGACAAATGTACAATACGTATCGACATCCTTCAAAACCCTGGCAATTTCTAGTACTGCGGCGCTGCCGGAACCGTTATCATCTGCGCCGGGAGACAACGGGACTGCGTCCCTGTGTGCCCCTATAATCACATGATGTTCGGGTAGAAGGCTGCCGACCTTATAGGCGACAACATTGAAGCAGGTATCCGCCAGGTTGAATATCGAGGCGACAAAAGTATCTAATACGACTGAATCATATCCGAATTCCTCGAATTTGGAATAAAGCCAGTAGCCCGAGGCGATATTCGAATCCGTTGTGGCATCGCGATGCTGAAAGGCCTGCAGTCTCTCGGTGTNNTATCTATAAGGGTCTCCAGATCCATCAGGTCCTTTTGAGCCGCAATCCTGAAGGGAATAGGTTCTCTAAATGTTATCTTCAGATCCTCGACCAGAATTCTCGAAATCTGCGGCGGCGGATCCATACGGCCGATCTCATCGGGATCGATCCTGAATAATCTGAATTGATCCACCTCGTACAGAAGCTCAAAAAGGTCAACATTTTTCCTGTCCATGCGGTTGTCAACTGCCAGCTCGTTTTTGGTAATATCATTTGCGATCAATTCCGCTTTCAGCCCGGCTGAGATAAGTTCCTGCGCTGCAGCAGGTTCAACTATGACCATATAGCCGTCATTGAGCCGGATTACAGGCTCCACATCCAGCGCTTTCAGCTTCTCGGCTTCTATTTTACTTTGCACGGTGACTTTATATAGATCACCTCGAATTTGTTCGGGATTTTCAGTACTGGAATAGAGAGGTAAAGAGAATAGTATGATGGCCGCCACGAGAATCGATGCAGATTTTATCACGATTTTCCTCCAGGGTTTTCACGGCATGAACCATTAACACGCCCCATTATCCGTAATACGCTTTTTCGGGGACAAATTTTGTAAAAAGCCGTACCCTATTAAGATATAATTGAATAGAATTTTGTCAATATTTTTGGATGGATCTCAACTAACTGATTTTCCCGTAAATTGGACCATTTTCAGCAATCGGGGATACCGTCATTGTTTTGGTCGCAAGGGCTATATCCACCGATAAATACATAGTTTATTACCCAAACCGCGTCAGACACACTTACTGAACCATCGCAGTTAGCATCACCGGCTTCCATAGGGTTAGGTGGGTTACCGCCAACAAAAATATAATTTATAATATGGACTGCATCGCTGGTGTTAACAGCCAGATCATCATTGGCGTCACCGCACATATACGGCAAAACCGTGAGGTTCCCGCCAACCAGGACAGGGACAATTCCTGCAAGGTCTCCCGTAATTAGAAGGGATTCGCCCCCTCTGGTTAAAGCATAGTCATAAGAATAAACATTCCAGTTAACAAGGCGCATGCTGACCTCACCCGGCGTGGCAGGAAGAAAAGCCATATGATAGACAACTCCGGATCCAGGAGGAAGTGTAAATAATGTATCAAGCGGGAAACCACTCCATGGCCATGTGGCAACATGCATGGTATCGGGATTGATATAATCATAATAACAATGATTGCATTCGTATGAATTGAGAGTGATACTCCAAAAATCTCCGAGAATATCTATGAGTCTTTGCCCTCCCCAGTGGAAATTGTAATCCGTTGGACAATCGAATATAGCGCTTCCATCCCACTCTATTGCAAAAGCGAAACCCCGAAGAACCTCATCATTGACTATTCCAACATCAATCGTATCCAGATGACCGACATAAAGGGTATCGCTTTCAATCCAAACGGTATCCGGAATACCAGGATCACTATAATAAGCCGGATTGTAAGTCCCGCATTCACATAGACCAGCGGAATCATAGTGGAAAACATAATCATTGAGAGCAAATGCATCACGGATATCGGTGAGATGATCACAGTTTACATCGGCATGCCATGGATCTCCCAGGTCTGTCCCAAAACAACCAAGGTAAGCTTTATTAATTCCCAATAAATCTGATGAATTGACATGTTCATCTGCCCTCAAGTCTCCAACTAAATAGCTGCATGGAATCTCGATAGAGCCGGGCCGAAATTGCGGCGTGAATTCTATGTCTGAATCTGTTGTAAAGCGCAGGCTGCCATAGGGCGAAGCAGGCAGGCTGTCAATATCTATCTGACCCCCGTATACAGGTCTGAACCATACTTCACATATCTTGCCATCCCCGGCGGGGAGCAGGTTGCCGGTATCAGTCTCAAACTTCAGAATCAATGAATCCTGCAGGATTGAATCTGAACCAAATGAATATTTCTCCCTTGAATCAAGAACAGATGCGTCGCTCAACCTTCCACCCTGATATGAGACTGAATCGAAGATTGTCCAGCCATAGTTCCCATCTACAAGTATGGGAATGACCAGCGATTTCAAAACCTGATCATTATAAACCGAAACCTCTACACAGTATGGATATGACGATTCACCATCGATCTGACCCACAGCATCAGATATTCGCAAGGTGTCCGGATTGCCCGGATCCTGTGCTGACAGATTAGAAATGAATGCTGCCAGGATTGCGATGAAAAACATCGTTACTGATTTGATTTTAGTGGTCATGGTAAAACTCCTCCCATGGCAATACAGCAGATCTTGTTCAAACAGCTCTACTTCTTCTATTTTTTATTTTCTGCCACGGTGATGAGACTGATAGTAATATAAAGGGATTTGAATTCGTGTCAAGGATACTTGCAGTAATCGGATCATTTCACCTGTCAAAAACTGACAGTTTAACGATAAAATTGTAATATTTTTACTTTTATTTAAAGTGTCGGGGTTTTTTATCTCAGCAATCCAGCAAACCGTCCCCATTCTTGTCGCAGGGAGCATTGCCATCGACAAAGACAAAGTTCACAATCCAGACAGCGTCCGAGACATTCACTGAACCATCGCAGTTGGTGTCGCCCGATGCCAGTGGATCGGGCGGATCACCTCCGATAAAAACATAGTTCACGATATAGATCGCATCACTGATATTGATTGTCCCATCATCATTCATCTCCCCGCAGCCGCTCTCGCATTCATCGGGAACGCCGTTCTGATTCTCATCGGATGATACACCCAGCGGGATATCGCAGTTGTCGTTACGGCCGTTCTGATTGCAGTCGGGCGGATCGACCGGGACAATTTTATAGATGGCGTCTCGTCCCTGGTCAACAATGTAAAGCTCGCCAAGTGCATCCTGCCCGAAGGATGATATACCGGCATACGAGCCCTCAGGCGGCACAAGTTCCGAGGTCCTTTCCATTGAATCGGTGATGTTAGCGCCGTCATACCGGAACGACCAGATTCTGTCGCTGCAGTAGTCGGCATAGAAATATGTGCCCTGAAGATCGGGAATGGCGCATCCGCGATAAACATAGCCGCCTGTGATGGAACATTCCGGATTATGATCGTACTCGGTGATCGGATCGGTAAGACCGCCGGGATCACAATCGGTTGGAGGATTATAACAATGGGTACCTTCCTTCAGGCGCCAGCCATAATTTTCTCCGCCGGAACTTGAGGCCGGCTGGAAGTTGATCTCCTCCCATTCGTTCTGACCCACATCGCCCATATACATATCCGCGGTTTCCCGGTCAAATGACCAGCGCCAGGGATTGCGAACACCAAAAGCCCAGATTTCTCCCAGCGTATCGGGATTATTATAATATGGATTTGTTGACGGTACCGAGTATGGAAAATCACCGTCAATATCGATCCGGAGCATCTTGCCCAGCAGGGTTGACGGGTCCTGGGCACGGTTTCCCGGATCGCCCGCCGAACCGCCGTCCCCCATGCCGATATACAGGTAACCGTCAGTGGGCCCGAATGCTATCATGCCCCCATTGTGGTTAGAATAGGGCTGATCAATCGTAATTATATTCACAAGGCTGTCCGGCTCTGCGATATCCGGATTATCCGAGACCTTGCCCCGATCCACTCTTGTGTCTCCGCCATTATCGGTATAATTGATATAGAAATGTCCATTCAAGGCATAATCCGGATGAAATGCCAGTCCCAGAAGGCCTCTTTCGCCGCCGCTGGAACTGATTCCGCTCACATCGAGAAAAGGTGTTTCCAAAAGTGTGCCGTTCTTGATAATCTTGATAAGTCCGTCCTGCTCGAGGATGAATAATCTCGCGGTGTCACCTGGAGGTGATACAACGAATGTCGGATTGGTTATTCCACCCTGGATTTTCTCAACCGTCAGCGCGGTTTGGGCATATGCCTGCTCTCCGGATGCCATGAAAAACAGAGAATAGATTAGAGCGGTGAGTGCCAAAAAACTAAGTCCCTTTTGATATGATCTCATATTTTCTTCCTTGCTGGATAGAATAGAAGTTTTGTTCAAATTTGGATTACTGTAGTCATAATCGTGGCTGACAGGCCATTGTTCCTGTTAAGATATAAAATTAAAGCCTGTCTTATTTGCAGACAGGCTTTATAAAGATCAAATATATATGAGGGAAAATCTATTTACAGTCGGCGCAAGGCTCCGGTCCTGCGACAAAGATGAAGTTTATGATCTGGACCGCATCGCTGATATTAACTGTGCCGTCACAATTGCTGTCGGCTGATTGATAATCGGTTGGCTCGTCTCCGCCGATGAATACATAGTTGACTATATACACAGCATCACTGACATTAATCCCGCCGTCATAATTGGCATCCCCGCAGACAGTCTGCAGGTCGGAATGATAATAGAATCTGCCGTAGCTGTTGTCTGCGGCTGCCTTGAGGAAAAGCATATCCTCCAGACCGTCCGCAACGCCTGACTTAATGATAGGCTCGACAGTCTCTCCAAAGTAATGCACAACATGTGTCCCTCTGGACGCGAATGTCTCCGACAGACATAGCTGCCAGTCGGTACATTTTGTGGGATCATCGGATGGGTCGCAGTCGTAATTCCAGCCGGACGAGATAAACTGGTTGCAGTGTCTGCAGACATTGCATATTTCAAAATTCTGGCTTTCGTTTTCAAGACCGTCGGTGTATGTGATCATCCACTTGGTGCCCTGTCCCTGGTCGATCATGGTGCACAGCGACTGACACATCGCAGCGGCCAGGGGTGTATCATGCCTGGGGCTGGGAATAGAGAGAATTGCATCGTGCAGTGTTGCCGAATCCGTGGTGAAATCTTGATGCAACACTATGCCGTCAGCATTGAAATACATGATCGCAGTTTCAATCACCCCCGGATAATCGGGGTCTCCCGGATCCAGGATTTTCAATAACTCATTGCGTGCGAGATCCTGTGCCACCTCGAATCGCGACAGCCCGAATAGTGGTCCTGTGATAGCCATCGATCCCGAACGGTCTATCGAAATAACAATCCTCGGAATACAGTCAACCTCACCCATAGCGCCGATCAATACTCCGCAGCTATTGTTATCCGGAAGGCATGGTGAGCCCTCGGTCAGGCCAAATTCACCATATTCGGCCCTGCAGAACATTGGATCCAGCGAGAACCCGGTAGGACCGGTTATATTTGCGAAACCGTTTCCATAGACATCGTTGCAATCCATGCTGGCGCTTCCCGGACCGACACCATCCTGGTTATTGAAGGCAATGATATTTTTTTCAATTACAATTCCCGCCCCCTCGAGGATCATAATTCCCCTGGGATTATCAACAATCGTATTATTCATCACCTGACAATTATACCCGTTGATATATATGCCGGCCGCCATGTATCCTTGCGGATTGGAGTGCGGGATTGTGTCATCTGGAGGAGGAGTTTCCTTTGGCTCTTCAATATTGCCGAATATAAGATTGTCTACAATATAGATATTTTCCGCATAGCTATATTCACCTGATTCGATAGCGGGACATCCTATACCGGAACCATGAGGAGCGCTATTGGCATAGATAATATTCCCCACAATTTCCACTCCTGTTTGCTCTCCATGGCAGGCAATTCCACCGCCGGTTACACTCCCATCGTTGTGATGAATCAGATTATTGTATATTTTGATTCCTGAATTACGAATATAAAATCCGGCGCCGTCATGCCATAGAGTCATGTTGTAGCTAATTTCGCAATTCTGGATTGTCGGACTGGCGTTACGGCAATAAATCCCGACTGACGGGGAATTGTATGCAGTTGAAAATGCGCCTGAAATCGTGAAGCCGTCTATAATACTTGTATCTCCAGCCCAGAACTCAAAAATCGCATGATTGTCTGAAAGCGGTTTTATTATTGTTACTTCTCTGCCACCGGTGGAGAGCAGACATATGTTCTTTGGAGCAAAAAATAAATATTCATGATATGTACCGGGTTCTACCAGCACTGTATCACCTTCACTGGAGTGATTTACGGCAACACGAATGCTGCTGTAATCACCCGGAACATTTATCGTTGCGGCAAAACATAATTGAACCCCCGTTAACAAGACTGCTAAAAAGATCAGCTTTCTCATGAAGACCTCCCGCTAGAAAAGGTGTGTAGATCTTTATTTGTCCGATATCCCTGTGTGATAGGTATCAAATACAATTTATTTAAATGGCCGCTAAAGTCAACAATTTTTTAGCAATCCGGCGCGCTGTCACCATCAATATCGCAGGGGACATTGCCGCCTACAAAGATGAAATTGATGATCCAGACTGCATCGCTGACATTCACCAGGGAATCGCAATTTGTATCACCTGCTTCGTAGGGAGAGGGCGCTTGCCCGCCAATGAACACGAAATTGATGATCTGAACAGCATCACTCACATTAACCGCATTATCACCATTGACATTACCGCAGAAATCACACATATCGCCCACGCCGTTGCCGTTGGAGTCGGTTTGATCAGGGTTAGGGACACCCGGACAATTGTCGAGAGGACAGGTATTAGCCGCAAATCCGGGGTTCCCATATCCATCACCATCGGTGTCGGTACATTCATCGCAGGCGTCGCCGATAGCATCGCCATCCGCATCGAGCTGTTCAGCATTAGAATCATCGGGACAATTATCGCAGACATTACCGATACCGTCAGAGTCAGTGTCCTCCTGGCCGGGATTGTTATCAGCCGGACAGTTGTCATCCCCGGCACAGTAACCATCAGAGTCGTCGTCGTTTAATGGGTCCTCAGGGCAGACATCACATATATCCCCGATACCATCGGAATCCAGATCCTCCTGTGCTGGATTATCATCGTTGGGGCAATTATCGCAGGCATCGCCATAGATATCGCCGTCACTGTTTGTCTGCGAGGAATTAGGGGCATTGGGGCAGTTGTCAACATAGAATGTTATCCCATCGCTGTCACTGTCAACTGCGGCCAGGTCCTTATATACTATCTCGGTGTCTTCTGCTTTTGCTGTGGTATATTGATAGGCGATATGCTCACCGCCGTCACCTATGTCGGCGCTGCGGTATTCATCCGTCACTATTTCCGCCGGATTTGAGACCTGCTCCGGAGCCGACCAGGTTGCTCCGCCGTCATTGGTACGGCGGGCATAGAGAATGTTATTTTGGATGTATGAGCAGACATAAGTCATGCCGGAGACATGCTCGAGATCGGGATAGTTCTCGGAATCAGCGCTTCCGGCAATAATGCTGATATTATTAAGGCTGTCCACATCGCCGGTATTAGTGTACCAGCAGACAATATCAAAGTCGTTTGGAAGAGTGTCATGATAAACCGCGGCAACCAATAGAACCTGATTATTATCAGCGGCCATGACCGGGTATCGGATGTGCATATCGGTATCGATGAAGCTCTTTATAACGCCATCTGTTGGGATGTTCCAGTCAGCATAAAAATCCTGTCTGGCCAGAAGCTGATACTGATCGTCATCAGAATTGTAACGGTCATAAACGGCGTAGGTCTTTCCGGTAACATGATCGATTGTAGCAGAGGTAGTTTTGCAGTTATTGTATTCATTGCCATAAAAACTGAGATATCCTGATCCGGTGAAATCATCCCAACCATAAATGACAGGTACATCGATAAGGTCATCCGGAATGAAATCACGGCTGATAACAGATGATATCAGGCCCCAGTTCCATGATTGCTGGCCGTCATCCGATCCAATATCGGCCATACGCATATCGCGCCATCCGAGGGGATAGGTTCCTGCGAAACCGATATCCCAAGTAACAGGTTCCATTGGATCGGGAATATTTATCAAAAGGAATACTCCCCCGGCGTAAAAGGTCGCAGGCGGCACAAATGTGCCAAAGAAATGGCTGTCATGTCCCCAGTATTCTATCGAGGGATATATCCCACCGGTTAATTCGGCCCAGCAGCAGATTGTCCAGTTCAGTCCGTCATCCTCGGAGCCGTTGATATATATCAGGCTCAAGGGCGAGACGCCGTCATAGCCTTCATACAGCCTCACGAGCGTATCATTTCCAGCATCTCCAAGAGCCGGATGCTTATAATAAAGGATATCTTCGACTCCTCTTTGAGTCTGATTTTCGAGAGCCAGCTCAGAAATAAAATCTGTATATGATATCCATTCAATCCCTGATTCCATTTTTATAGTCTCGGGCAAAGAAGTGATATCTGAGTCAATTATATTCGATTTATTATAACCCTTAATGGTATCAGCCTTGCCTGTGACTGATACTAATGCCATAAAAATTATGACTATTACAAAGACCCCAATTTTGTTTGCTGATTTCATCTTAAATCTCCTCCCCAAAATTTAATCGTCGGTAAATGATTCACCCTGTCTTCTCATGCCGCAGATTTATGGCACCGAAGAATTAGACAGGATTTTAAAGCTCTTTGAAACTGCGAAGATACAAAAAATATAGAAAACCAACTCAGTTTTGTCAATGAAGATAAGCTCCGGCTTATAAATATTTGTCAAACATCTGCGTGCATGATAAATGCAGGGTAAAAGAAGGAACCATTTTGATAAATTCAGGTTTTTACTCACAATAATATTTTAGCGGAAAGGTATTGATTAATGACTCGAATATCCTGTGTAAGCAAACTGAAAAGCATCGCGATATTGAGTACAATCCTGTTATTAATTCCTGCAGGTCTTTTTGGACAGGGCCCTTCGAAAACGAGTTTTGAATTCAGCTATGATTATTTTCCATATCAGAAACTGAGTGAGGCGGAGCAGGGGACTTTTTATGAGGATCTTGAGATCCGGGTTCAAAAGTTTAATTTTGAAATCTCGCATCCCCTTGTATTCAGCCGGGGCAGAACGATTTTAATCAATAATTTCGGTTATCAGCGGCTTGAGATTGATTATATGAACTGGGATGAAGTCGAAGGCAGGGATGAGCCGAGGGTAGATGATTTGCATGCTCTAAGCTACACACTGTTCGTACGGAGGGTTATTGACAATACCTGGTCAATGGCATTTCTATTTAATCCGGGGATCGCCTCAGATTTCAAGGGCGCCCTGATGCTGGAGGATTTCAGTCTGCAGTTTGGTGCGATTTTTTCAAAGCAATTCAGCAGCAAGTTTGCTCTGGGATTCGGAGCCATATATTCAACACAGTTTGGTCATCCAATTCCGCTGCCGGCCTTGTCATTTCAATGGAATAACGGTTCGAATTTGAGAGCGAATGTCATTATTCCGGTTAATATGGAGTTCTGGTATGATGCATCTGAGCGTATCGATTTGGGTGTTCTAATGAAGATTGACGGTAACGAATTTCATGCGGATCCCGAAATCTACGGGTATGATAATCCTAATTTCAGGTTTGCTGATGCAATGATAGGGCCTGCCGCTGAGATGAGAATGCTTCCATGGATGAAAGTAAATCTCTACGGAGGTTACACTTACCTCAGGTACTTTGAGTTTTACAACAATTATTATGAGATAGCGGGTTATGATCCAAATAACAGTTTGTTTTTCAGAGCAGGTTTGACTTTTGAGAGGTAATTTTAGGTAAGTTTTTATCTTTTTTTAGGATTTCTTTTTTGAAATTGATGCGTATAATCTACCGAAGACGTAAATAGAAGAATTACAAATTGGGCCGCCACTACATCGTTGGATCAACATCATTGAGGCGGCCCTTTTTGTTCATTTAAAGTGCCTTCCGCATCGATTACTCATAGAACATTATTTACTTGCCAGAGAGCGCCAATTCTAATAACATAAACAGCAGCGTATTATAACAAAGGGAGTTAAGATTAACATCAGAGAAGAATGGGAACGGTTTAAAGGCCACTTTCGACCCATACGGATGAAAGAATTCTGGGGCCATTACGGCCTTGGATTGATAGAACGGATAGGCAAGAACCATGTCTTTCTGGAGGCCAGCGGGCTGGCATTTTCGATCGTCGTTTGCATAGTACCGTTTGTCCTGATTATCTTCGCTGTATTGGGCTTTGTTCTTGAAAGTCCCACCATAAGAATGGAGATCAACGAATTCATAGATCGACTGATTCCGTATTCAGACGCCGCCGACACTGTCAAAGAAGTTGTATTTGAGCGGGCGCAAGAATTCAAGGTAAACAAAAACGTCGCTGGTATACTTGGCATTCTGGGACTCTTGTGGGCTTCGAGCAGGCTTTTTAGCAGCATGCGCACGATCTTGAACGTTTCATACAAGAACCGTCTGGTGGGCTCGATATTCGGTGATGTGGTCGCTAAAATGAGGGACCTGGCTATGGTCCTCTTGGTGCTTTTTTATTTCCTTCTGGCGACTACTATTATACCAGGTCTGGCTGCGCTCGAGAAATTAACCGAGAATTCAACCATACTTCAATTTTTGCATATTGAATTTGTGGGGGATCTCATTGTACAGGCCGCCTCATTCATTATTATAACATTTGCGTTTTTCGTCATATATTATTTTGTGCCTCAGGCCAAACTGCCGTTGAAAGTAATAATCGTCAGCGCCTTATGGGGTGCATTGTTCTGGGGCGTAGCAGAATATATGTTCAGGCTGTATATAAATAATTTTATGAGCTTGAAGCGGATTTACGGTGCTTACGTCTTTATCATCGTCACAGTATTTTGGATTTACTACACATCGGTAGTTCTTATAGTGGGAGCGGAGATCGGCCAGTTATACCGGGAGAGGTCAAGAAAAAAAGAAAAAGAGGCCGAAAAAGAACAGCAGTCAGAAGCTTAATATCTTCAAAAAAACCTTGCTTAAGTATATAACACTTAATAGATTCATGGCAACTTGACAGAAATAACTGTTAATCAAAACCGGGGTCACAAGGAGGAGCCATGAAAGCGCTCGATGTAATCTTCTGGCTTTTACTCGTTGTTGGCGGACTTAACTGGGGACTGGTTGGAATATTCGAATTCAACCTGGTCTCCTGGATTTTTGGCGAATTGTCCGTCATAAGCCGCATAGTGTATATCGTAGTTGCAGTTGCTGCGCTCTACAACCTGTTTCTGTGGAAATCGATCCATGTGCGATGGGGAAGAGGGCCGGCTCCGGCAACAGCTTAAACAGCATGAAAGACATCCGGGCGCTCGGCTGATTTTAGGGACAGCATAGAATCGACATTTACGTCGGGTGCGCATGCATCGGCTTCAAAAACATGAATGGCCGGCAGATTTTTGCCGGCCTTTCTTCTTTGATCGTCATGAAAAGTGTTGCATTAGTTTTACGATTACAGTTTATTGTCGCCAATATAGTATCTTAATAGGATCGTATTGTTACCAAAAGGTGGTTATATGCCGGATACAAAGCAAACAGAAAGTCCGATCAAGGTTGGAATCAGCGCATGTCTTCTGGGGCAATTGGTTCGCTATGATTCGGGACACAAACGAGATCGTTATTCTACCGATGTGCTCTCCAATTACTTTGAATTCGTTTCAGTCTGTCCCGAGGTTGAGGTAGGCATGGGTGTGCCGCGAGAAGCGGTCAGGCTGGTGGGCACAGCCGAGAATACCCGGATGGTTGGCAGTAGGACCGGCAAGGACTGGACTGAGAAGGTGGTGGCGTTCAATGCCAAACGCGCCAGAGAACTGGAGAAGGAGAATCTGAGCGGCTTTATTTTAAAGAAAGATTCTCCGAGTTGCGGTA
>JAABVY010000201.1:0-147 GCA_011777135.1 Candidatus Zixiibacteriota bacterium
ATGCTGGAAGAAATGGTTCAGAATTCATAATAAACCAATATCAAAAGCTTTAATGAGGAGAGACAGTAAAGCACTGTCTCTCTTTTGTATTACGATTTGTCCTGAAATTGAAATTGTATCTTACTATTTTCAATGCGTATATTTGGT
>JAABVY010000201.1:280-778 GCA_011777135.1 Candidatus Zixiibacteriota bacterium
AACGCGGGATCATCGGTAATGGCGGATGACGATATTTTATTAATTGAAGATGATGCCATCCTGGCAATGGGATTGCAGACTTATTTAAACTTTGAAGGCTACCAGGTGCATACTGCTGCAAATGGAAAAGAGGGGCTCTCGATCTGCAAAAATCAGAAACCCGGCTTGGTGATTTCTGACGTAGTTATGGGGATCATGGATGGACTTTCTTTTCTAAGAGAACTTCGCTCCCTACCTGGAGGGAAAGAAGTACCAGTGATCATGATCTCCGGACACACAAATCAAAAGGTGGTCGATGAATCGAAACACCTGGGGGTTGTAGATTTCATCTCCAAACCTTTTGAAATGTCCCATCTGATTAAATCTGTCAGAATGTGGGTTCAACCCCAAACTTCCAACAGCCCAATTGCTGAGAAGAGCCGATAATCAGGGGGTTGCTGTCGGCTGAGTCCCTGAACTCATCCAGGTAAATACCCTTGGCTCACTTATCGCGCCGCC
>JAABVY010000201.1:785-1179 GCA_011777135.1 Candidatus Zixiibacteriota bacterium
TATAAATATGAGGCGTGGAATCTAATGCCCGGAAGTCCGTGGGGACGACAAAGGCTGTATCCCGCACATAGCTGACAATCCTTCTACCTTCACCTTCGGTGATATCCTCGATGGTGACTTCATAGGCTTCGTTGTCATTCAGAACGCCAACAGATGCCCACTGGAGGGTGACGCTGTCATCACCCGCTGAGAATGCTGCACCATCTGGCGGTCTTAACAGGTCCGGGGCAGGATAAGGGGGCGGTGGAGTAGGGGTAGGAGTAGGTCCTGGTGTTGCTGCCCGTTCACAGAGTGGAATTGTCAGACTTAGCCCCTCATAAACTGTCGTGTTGACCATACCGTTGTAATCTTGAATCGCAGCCATAGGGACAGCATAGTTCGTGGCGATACTGCT
>JAABVY010000201.1:1232-2120 GCA_011777135.1 Candidatus Zixiibacteriota bacterium
AGGGTGTCACCTTCCTGAACAATGTAATCAACGCTCTCACAGGCTGCCAGGGTTGCATCCAAACCGCTTAGAGTTGCTGTTGGGAATGGGGAGGCTGTTGGAGTTGGATAAGGGATGAGGAGTTCATCTCCTTCAAATAATGTATCGCAGGCTGCCGGAAGGTTATTCAAAGTTACTATGGATTGAATTCCAACATCAAATGCGACTGCTATTCCACCGCAGGTGTCCCGCGCCTGGACTATATAGGTAAATGGAGTCGGACTCGGTTCTGGAGTGGCTGTAACCGTTGGTGTTACTGGAGTCGGCGTGATTGTCACCGTTGGAGAGCTGGTTATGGTTGGAGTGATTGTAGGTACGACAATCTGGTCCGTCTCTTGCAGGGCCAGATAGACGATCCCGGCTCCGATAGCAAGAAAGATCGCTAACAACGCGATCGCCAGCGGCAGGCTTAAGGTGAGCTCAGGCATCCTGCTGCCCCGAATTTCAGGGGTTTTCGAGGATTTTGAGTCCCCACCTACATCGAAAGTCGTGCCGCAGACAAGGCATCGTTCGGCATCAACCGGATTTTTACTGCCGCAAGTCTGGCACAATTTATAGTCAGTTTTAATTTCTTCAGTCATAATTTTACTGTCAATTCACCATTATGAAACGTGTGTTCTAGATATCGAATTCATTTAGCGAGTAAACAGCGGGATTATACCAGATACCCGAGTGGTATACTTTCGAATTATGGAATTTGTTTCAGCATACATTCATATCCCATTTTGTAAGCGCCGATGCTTTTACTGTGATTTTAATACATATGCAGGGATTGATGAAATCATCCCTGCATACATAGAAGCATTGAACAGGGAAATCCAGGATATCGGTCTTCGGTCAGAAGGGAGA
>JAABVY010000201.1:2156-2370 GCA_011777135.1 Candidatus Zixiibacteriota bacterium
TCAAATCCATCTTCTTTGGGGGAGGAACACCATCCATTATTCCTTTCAGGGAAATTGAAAGGATTTTTGAAACTTTCAGCAGCAATTTTCCTTTCCATGAGAATTTAGAAATTTCGTTGGAAGCAAATCCTGGGACTGTGTCAAAAGAATATTTTCAAGGTCTGCGCAAGCTGGGTATAAACCGGATCAGTTTGGGCGTTCAATCATCATCACC
>JAABVY010000201.1:2454-2720 GCA_011777135.1 Candidatus Zixiibacteriota bacterium
GATTCGATTGATGCCTTTTCCTGGGCGCGGAAGGCGGGATTTTCCAATATCAGCATCGACCTGATCATGAATTTGCCCAACCAGAACCTGGATCAATGGAAAAAAGACCTGCAGATATGTGAAGGTCTTGATCCCGAGCACATCTCGATTTATTCATTGATCATCGAAGAAGGGACACCATTTCAGCAATGGATCAACCGAGGCTGGTTGAACCCGCCAGATGATGATATTGGAGCCGACTTGTTCCAGTATTCCATCGATTACCT
>JAABVY010000201.1:2783-5022 GCA_011777135.1 Candidatus Zixiibacteriota bacterium
TGGTGTTAGAACAATTAATATTAAAGCTCCGAGACGGTTTATAGAGCAGATGCACAATCCAACGCCAGATTTAATATTTCCACAAACTGCAGTTACCGATGAGATCATCCCGATTTCTCGTCAGGAAGAAATCAAAGAGACGATGATGATGGGACTGCGTTTGATTGAGGAGGGGATTTCAGAAAGAGAATTTAATCAACGGTTTGGTGATTCCATCTTAGACTATTATGATCGGGAAGCAAATTACCTGGTGAAGGCAGGTTTACTGTATTGGAAGAAAGATGGTGAAGAAAGAAGATTGTGTTTGACCCCAAGGGGGATACTTTTAGGGAATCAGGTGTTTTTACAGTTCTTGTGAGTTTCTCACTGGCTCCTGTTCATCAACTGGTCGATCAGAGTTTGAAGCGCAACTGCTGCTTCACCCATAGGATGAGCCCGGGTTAATGCAGTCCTGGCTTCATTGATGTACTTTTCTTCATCAGCACGAGTTTTTTCTCTGGCACCACTTGCTTCCAAAATCCGTGCTAGCTGTTCGACTTCGTTTTCAGAGAAGCTATCCTTATTCCATAATTTCCGGAAAGATTTGCTCTCATTCAATCCATAGATAATCGGGTATGTTTTCTTCTTTTCCTGAATATCAGTTGCAGTTGATTTCCCTGTGAGATTTTCATCTCCCCAGATACCCAGGTAATCATCCTGGATTTGAAATGCCAGACCCAGGTTCGTACCGAAATCCCGGAAGGCACCTTGAGTCTCTGCATCCGCATTACCCAATATTGCGCCGATTTCGATGGATGTTCCAATCAATGCGGCGGTTTTTCCAGAGATCATCTGCATGTATTCATCGATTGAGACTTCGTCTCGATCTTCAAATGAAATGTCAAGAAACTGTCCTTTGGTCAGGGCTAGAACGGTGTTTTCGAACAACCTGATGACATTCAAGGTGATTTCAGCAGAATAATATTTATCCAGAGAAGACATCGATACAAAGGCAAGTGAGAAAAGAGCATCTCCGGTGTTTATCGCCTGGGGGACACCCCAATTTTGCCACAGTGTGGGTCGATTACGACGGGTTGGACTCTTGTCTTCAATGTCGTCATGGATCAGTGAGAAATTGTGAAGAAGTTCGATCCCTGCTGCCGCTGGCAGTGCAGATTTCCAATCCCCACCAGCAGCATTTGTGGCCAAGAGCAGCAGGAGAGGCCGAATGCGTTTCCCCTGGGATTGCAGACCAGCCCCTTTACCTTCCCAACCCATGTGGTAGTTGAGCATGTATTTCAGCTGTTGGTATGGTGTGCCATTGATTTCGTTGATCACAGACCTGAGTTCGACCTCAAGCGCCGGTAGATATTTCTTTGACAGAATATCGAGAGCCATTTAATTTATCTCCGGTGGATCTTAGCGTTTTTTCAAGGTGGTCTTGGACAGTTGATGGATATCTGCTGCACCGCAGCCAAACATCGCTAACCGAATTTCGTTCATAATCTCATCAACTACCTGGATAACTTTGTCTGTAGATTGAACTGCAACTTTTAGAAAAGGTCCTGCCATCGCTCCGAGATCTGCACCTAATGCAATCGACTTGGCAATATCCAACCCGGACCTGAGTCCACCCGATGAAATAATCGGAATTTTTGGATCTGCCTGACGGACGAATTGGATGGATTCGCTGGTTGGAATGCCCCAATCCAGGAATGCAGCTGCCAGCCGCGCCTGGGATTCGCTCGCAGCTCTGTGCATCTCAACCTGAGTCCAGGATGTGCCTCCTGCACCAGCAACATCAATAGCCGAAACGCCAGCATCGATCAACTTTTTCGCTGTAGAGGTTGATATTCCCCAACCGACTTCCTTAGCGATCACCGGAACGGACAAATCCTTACAGACGGTTTCAATTTTGTTGAGCAAGCCGGCGAAATTTACGTCTCCTTCTGGTTGAACCGCTTCCTGAAGAGCATTCAAATGTAAAATCAAGGCGTCTGCTTCGATCATCTCGACAGCTTCCAGGCAGTGCTTCACAGAGTAGCCATAATTCAGCTGTACTGCGCCCAAATTGGCGAAAAGGAGTATATCAGGAGCAATATCACGTATTTGGAAAGTTTTTCCCAGGGACTGGTCTTCAATCGCAGCTCGCTGAGAGCCAACTCCCATGGCAATTCCTGCTGATTGAGCAGCCTCAGCCAGCCTTCGGTTGATCTGGGCAGCATCTTCCGAACCCCCTGTCATGGATGAGATCAAGATC
>JAABVY010000201.1:5059-5406 GCA_011777135.1 Candidatus Zixiibacteriota bacterium
ATTCCTGAGCGCACATCTTCTTCCAGGTTAATGCGGATGTGATCGGCTTTTCTTTCGCTTGTTTGCGTAACTTTTGGCATCGATTTGTGTTCCTTTGCAGTGAAACAATCTTACCAGCCGGAATTTTTAAAGTCAACGTAAGGGTTGACAGATTAATTCTGAGAGATAAAATAATACGAGCTATAGAATTACAAAAATCATTATGGTAAACATAAAACAACTGGAGGAGGACCTACATGTCTGAAGTATATACTGAGATCAAAGCAATTATCGTTGAGTTATTAGATGTCGATCCGGAAAAAGTAACAATGGAAGCACGCTTCCGAGAAGACTTGGAAGCAGATTCC
>JAABVY010000201.1:5416-5919 GCA_011777135.1 Candidatus Zixiibacteriota bacterium
TGATCTTGTTGAATTGATCATGGCATTCGAAGATAAATTCGAAAGCGAAATATCAGATGAAGATGCTCAGAACATCACGACTGTCGGTGAGGCGGTAAAATACGTCAAAGAGCATATGCAAAATTAGCGCTCAGATCATCCACCTGGATAAAAAAATGTCGGGCTCATTTTAGAAGCCCGACTTTTTTGTTTCATAATAGATTGGGTATCTCTTCTGGATGTTTGGCAACCTTGACTCCGACTGCTTCGAGTGCGGCAATTTTATCTGAAGCCAAACCGGTACCGCCTTCTACAATAGCACCAGCGTGCCCCATTCGTTTTCCTGGAGGGGCAGTTTGCCCAGCGATAAAACTAACGACTGGTTTCGCCATATTGGAAGCAATGAACTGCGCCGCTTTTTCTTCATCCGTTCCGCCGATCTCTCCAATCAGCACAATCTTATCCGTGTTGGCGTCTTCTTCAAACATTTGAAGCGTATCAATAAAATTCGTCCCATTAATGGG
>JAABVY010000256.1:0-131 GCA_011777135.1 Candidatus Zixiibacteriota bacterium
ATCGTGCTGATCACTGAACAGGGTCAGGCTCTGCGCTTCCCGGAGACGGACATCCGCGCCATGGGACGCCAGGCTGCTGGGGTGATCGCTATCCGCCTGCGCAAGAACGACCGCCTGGTCGGCATGGAAGT
>JAABVY010000256.1:222-1276 GCA_011777135.1 Candidatus Zixiibacteriota bacterium
CTGTCGCCCGCGTCGTCCACCCGGCGGAGGACCTGATCACCATTATGACTGCTAACGGCATCGTCATGCGCACCAAGACCGAGACCGTTGCCCAGACCGGTCGGGCAACCCGCGGCGTGCGCATCATCGACATCCAGGACGGGGACTCCGTCGCCGCCCTGGCGCGCATCTCCGCGGAGGACCTGCGCCGCGTCGGCGCCGCCGATGGGGATAACGGCGAGGAGGAAGTCGAAGAAGTGGTAGAGGAGGTTGAGGTAGAGGTCGAAGAGGAAGAGGTTGAAGAATTCGACGACGAAGAAGCGGAAGACGAGGAATAATCTCTTCTACGATTAGGGAATTCAACACCAGGTGATCACTCGCATCACCTGGTGTCAGTTTAGCTATAACACTTTTTATCTTGGGCTGAATGGTCTGACTCGCGCCACTCATCCCCGGGGTTACTAGCCCGATCAACGAATGCTGTTGTTATGGGGAGCTAATTTACTTTTCGTCAAGCCGAAAAATTTGAAAACCCATTTCGACAAGGTCATCTGTTGGATCAATCAATGGTTCACCTTCCAAATTAAACATAAATATAATTCCATAAATATCCATAACAAAAACACAACCGGGATTTAGATCTTTATAGGTTATTCTAAATCCCGGTCTAGGTTGTACTTTTGTACTGATTAGTATATTATTTGGAAAACCTTCATCTCCATTGATGAACTTACGAGCTAAATCGAAACGAGTCATTAATGCCATTTCTTGACCTTGATCAAATGCAATAAATCCTAACCCGATTTTATAAAGTGATCGTCCCAAGCGAAAGGCATTCATCGGTTTTCCTCTGAACTCGAAATTCCAAGAGTACCACCCTTCCCCAAGTTCCTTTTTGTACTTTATTTCGCCAGATTTATCTTTCGGTGTAAATAATACATGCCTAGGATGCGTTCGCTCAACAGAAACGTTTTGGAAGTTAGCTTTAGGAAATTTGCCTGATTTTGTATGTGGTACATATTGAACTCTCATCATTGAGATTGGCTCAAACTCGACAAGATAATTGTCTAATTGA
>JAABVY010000256.1:1380-1539 GCA_011777135.1 Candidatus Zixiibacteriota bacterium
AATTGATCTGTGCACAAACAATATATACACTTATTCAAGCGAGTAGATGTCGATTCGTTAGTGTCTTTGCTAGACTCCCATTGTGAGACTAGATCAAATAATCCCGAGATCAAGTAGAAACCATCTACAGCATATGAGAAAAACTGATGCCAGAATAAT
>JAABVY010000256.1:1662-1814 GCA_011777135.1 Candidatus Zixiibacteriota bacterium
TTTCAAATAGTCCTCAGCCTTAGATTCGTTACCAAAATACTCACCTTCCGAAATCAATGAGTAAATATCTTCAGCTGAGAGCTTATCATTATTAACTTGGATTCCTATCGGTCCCCGATTGATGGATTGTATGTACGATTGAATATCCGAAT
>JAABVY010000053.1:0-5361 GCA_011777135.1 Candidatus Zixiibacteriota bacterium
GCCCAACATGGATCTGGAATCCGGCCTGGTACAACTTGGATGAATTTTGCATCTGCGGAGCAAGTAGGCTTCATCATTGAAATTATGAATGTGCTCCCGGGTACCGACGGCCGTACACCCCAAATTATTAACGGAAAAGTGGTTGCCTAATTTTTTTTGGTCAATTCTGGTTAAAAATCTGCCAGGAATATCACCTCATAACCAATATTCGTCAGTGCAGCATTCCACAAATCAGGAATCTTCTGCGACTACTGGATTCATCAGCGCACCAAGTTTCTCAATCTCAACGCGAACCATCTGGCCAGGTTTTAGATATCTTTTTGGTTTTAAGCCAAACCCAACGCCGGATGGTGTTCCGGTGCTAATCAAATCACCTGGCTCCAGGGTTATCACAGAGCTGATGAATGACAGTAATTCAGGTATGTTGAAGATTAATTCCTTAGAATTTGAATCTTGCATCACCTCATCATCAATCAATGTTCGGATTTTGAGATTAGAGGGGTCTGGCACCTCATCTTTCGTTACCAGGGACGGCCCCATTGGTCCAAAGGTGTCGAACGATTTTCCAATCGTCCACTGGCTAACCCGCAACTGGTAATCTCTCGCGCTGACATCATTGAACACCACATAACCAGCAATGTAATCCATAGACTCATCAACGGCAACGTGTTTGGCCTTTTTTCCAATCACAAAGCCCAACTCCCCCTCCCAATCGACCTGATGTGTAACCTTCGGGATAACAATTGGATCATTAGGACCAATAACAACGTTGCTGTACTTGGCAAATATCGTCGGGAACTCGGGAAGTTCCAGTCCGCTTTCCAGCGCATGATCTCTAAAATTTAATCCTACACACAAGATCTTTCCAGGTTGAGGGATCGGTGCCTCCAATCTCACTTCATCCAGGGGCATAATTGCCTCTTCCGTAGGAATTGCTAGTGCTGCTTCCGCTTTTTCTCTCGATCGATCTTCATTCATAAGAAAATCGACCATCTGTGCGGGAATAGATGGTTCCACCGCAGTCAAATCAATAACAAAATCTCGACCATCAATTTTTTTTAGTGCCCCGATTTTCGAGACTTGATTAGCCGTAAAGGTGACTAGCTTCATAATCCCTCTC
Source organism: Candidatus Zixiibacteriota bacterium (assembly GCA_011777135.1). Lineage (GTDB taxonomy): Bacteria > Zixibacteria > MSB-5A5 > JAABVY01 > JAABVY01 > JAABVY01. Next base: position 1,121 of record JAABVY010000053.1, read on the forward strand.
AATTCTTGTCTTTTTCACTTGAATTCTTGTCTCATACTGATTGCACCTATCTATGCTCAATCTCATTATGTTGGATCATTGACCGGGTTCATAGGCGCACGACCTTGCAACACATCAATGATTGCCTGGGTGGCGCGCACGCGCAGGTTTTTTCCTGCTTCGATTGAGCACCATCCCAGATGAGGTGTCATCACAATTCTCTCTTCTTTCATTAATGGATCGTCTGCCGCGGGGGGTTCCTGCTCCCTGACATCCAGGGCTGCTCCTGCGATCTGTCCCATCTGTACGGCGGTCAACAATGCTTCCTCGTCGACCAGTGCTCCGCGAGATGTATTTATCAAGTACGATGTAGATTTCATTAACTTAAATGTATCCTCATTCAAAATATGATGGGTTTCCTCCGTAGCAGGGGCGTGCAGAGAAAGGTAATCTGATGAGATTAATAATTCATCAAACTCTACGCGTCGAACTTCATGGCTCGAAAACAGCTCTTCTTCTGCGTACGGATCGTATGCAATCACATCTAAACCCAAAGCCATTCCCTTTTCGGCCGTCTCTTTCCCAATCAAACCGAACCCAAGCAATCCAAGAGTCNNGCAATCCAAGAGTCTGTCCTTTCAATCGGAATATCTTTCTTTCTTTGGTCTCCCACTCACCAAGATGAGACTTCTCTATCAAAGGGAATAAATGGCGATTGAGCCCGAGCAAAAATGCAATTGCATGAGTAGACACCTCTTCGACAAAGGCATCCGGAACGTTCGTCACCCAAATCCCCTGCTCGGTTGCCGCTTGAATATCGACATTATCAAGTCCAGTACCAAAACGACTCAAGATCTTGCAATGCTCAAGCGTCTCAATCAATTCTCTCGGGAACGGATCTGTTGTGAAAGCAATGGCGTCAGCTTTTCGAGCCAACGATTTCGCTCCAGGACTCAAAATCGTTTTCGTATGTTCGATCCTTGCGCCAATCCTATCCAGCATCTCCTGTTCTATCTGTATATCGGCGTATTCATCAAAAGCAATCATTACAATGGGTTGCATTTTATTCATCCTCGTGCGTCAATCCCTCCAGCGGACAACTTTGAATTGAACTAAAATAACAGTAAGGATTAAATCAATCAGCCCTTGTTGAACAAATCCCTATCGTAAAAATTTTTGGCTCAATCAATATTGACCGTACTTATGACCAGCCTCCGCAAAGGCATGGATATTCTCATAGGGCGTTCCATCGAAGAAAAAGTCCGTAGTCGATAAAATCCAATTGCCCCGGGGCTTTACCAGTGTCAGAAGGTCGCGTACTTTTTCTTCTACTTCTTGTGGTGTAGCCTGGCACATGAAGGTAATCTGATCGATGTTTCCTCTCAGCGTTAGTGAGGGACGCAGTACTTCAAGTGCTTCTTCAACAATCACATCGGCGTGAGGCGGCGGCGTCAGATACCCCCAGCAATCGATCTCCAGATCGTTGTAAAAGCGCATGATCTTTGCGGCATCACCGCAGTTGTGATATATCACTGGCACTCCAAATTCCTTAATAGCGCTGACTAATCGATTCTCATTGTCTAGAATAAATTTTTGGAATGTTTTCGGCCCCACATGCCCTGTCCAATGTCCCGCCACTTCGACAACATCTGCACCGGCTTCGACCATTTTCTTTGCCCTGGAAATCAGCCTGAGGATAAAATAATCGACCATCTCCTGGTAAAAAATGGGGTCAATAAGAGGATCGGTCAGGATGTCTTCCAGCTTTCGGAATAATCCCAGGATATTAAATGACCCATGCGTGTTCGCATCGACCAGCCCTTTGTTTCCAATAGCCTTGCGTGCACGCTCAATCAATTGACAATCCATCCGGTCGGCAGGCGGTGCAAAACGCCGCAGTATTTCGAAATCCTCTTTTCCCTTGATCAAATATTCTAAGGTCGCAGAAACGATCAAATATTTCGATGTTCGGGTGTGCTTCTCAATATGCCGGAGGTCTCCCCCGGGAGTCCGGATATTCACTGTCCGCAGCAATTCGTCCTCACCGTTTTTCTCATCGGTGATGTGAACATCCCAGTTCTCGTCGCTTACCGCAATCGACTGATCCATCATCGTGTTGGCTACCCAGAAATCCCAAACACTTCCCAGCGTGTGGAGGACATCAAACCCAAAGAAATCACAATATTCGATAAATTTTTCTATCGGATCAAAATCGGGTGGGGTAAAGAAGGTCTCAATCCTGGGTTCATAATCGAACATTTCGTAGATTGAGTTGTAATACAGGAACGGGGCTACGGGGACTCGATCTGTTGGGCTCCCGTTCAGGGCAAGGGACAATCGTTCACGTCCATTCATGGCAACTCCTGTTTTGAATTATTCTGAAGCCTGCTTAATCAAATCCCCTTTTTCTATATGAATATCCAAATACCATTGATATGTTGAGTTAGCCTTGACCGTGGAAACTTCACCGCGGTATCTGGCTGCATCAGGTCTATCAAAAGTAGCTGTACAGGGTTCCAAAAAAATATTATATAAATCCTGCCAGCCACCTTCGTTCGGTAAGATGCCAAGATAAGGCACCTTTTCAATCGGGAATGAGAATACCAGAGAAAAATCGCGTTCTTTATATTTCAATCTGCACCACCCCTCCGGCATTCGACCTTTAATATAATACTTGTAGGCTTCCATCGTGGATTTTGAGCGTATTTTTCGAAAATCTATCGTATTCCCATCAGGCAAAACTGCTTCCGGCCACGGGTAAATATTTCCATATTTCCCAAAATCACCGCCTATGCAGAATGTGTGAACGACTTCAGAAACATCTTCCGGCAGCACCAGTTCGGTCCCTTCGTCAATATTGATCATGGCATGTGCTGCCCAAACGAAATCGAAATCGAATGGGGAAAGATTAGTCAGCTGATAATTCATCCGCAGGGTATCCGGTGTAGTGAAAGAGATCCATTTTTCCAGGCGGTAGGGAAACCGGACCCCGCTTACCCCAAAATACAGTTGCTCCCCGTCCACTTTATGTTCCCACGGCAAACTCCAAACTTCACCGTGATCAGCCATCTTGATCCCTTCCCAGGGATGCTGCTCACAGTAGCAAAGGTCAATTGTAGGGAACATATCATCCATACCTGAGCATTCGCCGGCGACATAATCGCCGTCAAATGGCTGAAGAAGATAATTTTCCCCAGGCCTCTGGACGAGAAGTTCGTAGTCAACTGGTTTATAAACCAATGAAGCCAATTTAGCACCGATAGTTGGAAGAAACTGTGCACGGATTGATTCGGTTTCAATGGTTACTGCCGGCTGGTCTTTATAAGTTGAAGAATAGGTTTTCGATTCCATGGGATTAATCCAAGCCTAGAAGTCTTTCGGTTTCCTTTATTGCTCCTACTGCCGTTGGCGCATACCCATCTGCGCCTATACTGTCTGCAAATTCCTGGCTGATCGGTGCACCACCGACGATGATCTTGACCTTGTCTCGCAAACCAGCATCGTCGAAAGCCTCGACCGTCAGCTTCATATTGGTCAGCGTTGTGGTTAGCAGCGCCGATAGACCCACCAATCCAGCCTGGTGTTCAAGTGCCGCATGTATAAATTCATCCGGAGCAACATCCACCCCCAGATCAATCACTTCAAACCGGGCTCCTTCGAGCATTGTGCGCACCAGGTTTTTACCGATATCATGCAGGTCGCCTTTAACGGTGCCGAGGATCACTTTCCCCCGGCTGACATTTTCCTCGCCACCACTTTCTTTTAATATGGGTGCGAGAACCGTCATACCTTCTTTCATCGTATCTCCAGCCATTACCAGTTGAGGCAGGAAATACTCGCCAGTCTCATACAGCTGCCCCACCCGATTCATTCCCTCAGCCATGCCGTGTATAACAATATCGAACGGTTGCAATCCGGCATCCAATGCTGCCTGCACACCAGTTCTGATAGCCAACCGATCGAAATCAACAAGTGCTTGCCGCACTAGCTCCAATGCGGCAATTTCATCGGGAGAATGCTCGGGTTGAACAATTTCTCCTTCCTTGTCGGGAAATTTTGAAATTGTTGTTTGAACCTGATGTTCTTCTTCCAGTTCCAGGGTTTCTCCCTGGAGACGCTTCTCGACTGCTCTTCGTACACTATCAACGATTCGATTTGCAATTTGATAAGGGTTCCAACTGACAGGGATATATCCTCCCTGGTTATCCATACCAACAATATCCATGACAAAGGTCACGAACATCAATCCACGGAAATCATCG
>JAABVY010000053.1:5377-5596 GCA_011777135.1 Candidatus Zixiibacteriota bacterium
AATAATATTCCGGGTCTGCTGAGGATGCATCCTGGACCTGAAAAACAACTTTGTTCTCAAGGCCTTTATAAAGCGCCTCGAACGCAGCAAAATTGCCCAACGGTGAATTGTTGACCACTTGTAAGTGTTTAATTTGTAGAAGATTGTTAAGATGGGGGGCTCCGTTCCCGCAAAAGTGAACGCTTCCACCTCCAAATGCATCAAAAATCCTGGAGACAT
>JAABVY010000242.1:0-656 GCA_011777135.1 Candidatus Zixiibacteriota bacterium
CGCAATTTTGACCTCGCCCACAGAGGCAGCATGGATCCAGACTGACTTTGATTCACCATCTATTTTTCCGCGGGGATATATCCCCAGCTGCTCGAAATCAGCTTTGTCTGCCAGGACACCTCGTAATAGCGCTCTGGGGACAAAATACAGCGCCGCTGCCCAGGCTGTGAGGTTATATATGAATTTAATCATGTTTCCTGATTATTCTCCGCCAGAAATTTACCATAGATTAGTTTTGCAGCGCGAGCATAAGAGCCTTTTGGCTCTAGCTTCTCCCTTATGCTCGATAGACGATTCCTGATATCATTGTAATGATTTTTGTCCGATAATATTTTGTCTATTTCATTTGCTATTCTTTCGGGGTCCGCATCCTTTTGAATCAGTTCCGGAAAGACTCTTTCTCCAGCTACAATATTTGCCAGAGCAATAGAGTCGATTTTTACAAGCCTCCTGGCCAGAAAATACGTTAACGGACTGGTTTTATAGACGACCACGCCAGGAGTGCCGCAGATTGCGGTCTCGAGCGTGGCAGTGCCGGAGGCGACCATAACAGCATCCGCAGCTTTTATATGAGAATATTTTTCGCTTTGCATGATTTCGATATGGTCAACCTCCCTCCCAATTTTCTTTGAATATAAATAAATCTCCAGGTTTTC
>JAABVY010000242.1:668-11617 GCA_011777135.1 Candidatus Zixiibacteriota bacterium
ACGTGAACCAGGCAATATGCATACCAATTTATCAGATTCATCCATCTTCAAACGTTTTTTGACTTCAATGGTATCAACCTCTTCCGGGATGATGTCTGTGAACGGATGTCCGACATATTCGATCTCTGTATTATAGCGGGCGAAGAATTCCTTCTCAAACGGCAGAATAGAAATCAGCATGCTGCAATATTTATTCAAGATTTCAATTCGATTCGGTTTCCAGGCCCAGACCTGGGGGAGTATAAAATATACTACCGGAATTCCCATCCTGTAAGCATCCCTCGCGAGCCTCAAATTGAATCCGGGATAATCGACAAGCATCACAAGATCCGGTTTTGCCTCCCTGATCTTCCTGATGCAGTCATTCTTGACCTTCATGAAAAAACCGATTCGTTTTATTACTTCCCAAAATCCCATCGCCGCCAGGTCACGGGTATGGTAAAGGAGCTTGACTTCCAGTTCAGAGAGGTTGTCTCCTCCTAATCCTACAATTTCCAGATCGGGATTGAGCTTCAGCATCTCTCGAACTAAACCAGCGGCATGAAAATCGCCGGAGGATTCGCCTGCTGAGATGAAAATGCGTTTTTTTGTGGTCATAGGCCGGAATTTATCTTCTTAAGGCTCTCATGAGCATTGCGTTCGATTTCAAGCGCTACTTTCAGCGCGGCCAAGCCCTCTTCACCGGTTACCGGCGGCCTTGAGTCGGATACTACAGCGTCGATGAAGCGCCTCAGCTCCTCCTCGATCATATCATAGACACTGCATTCGGGCTTATGGAAGACTATTTTCTTGCCCGTTTCTCCGTACTGAAATGAGGTCGAAAATCCTTTAAGCGCTTTATCATCGAAATTGTTATCCACCAGTGAATAGCTGTCGACCTTCTTTTCTTTAAGATCAAAGGAGAGATAATTGTCGCGTTGAAAGAGCCTGATTTTGCGCATGCCGGAGGGAGAAATCCGAGAGGCTGTCAGGTTGGCAACACATCCTGATTCAAATGTCAGCCTAGCATTGGCGATATCCATCTTGTCCGAGAGCACCTGGACGGCCGAGGCTTGAATATCGGTCACCTCAGATTGCGTGAAATAAAGGCAGAGGTCGATATCATGAATCATCAGCTCGGAGATAACCGCAACATCGAGCCCTCGTGGATTGAAGGGATTCAATCGATGTGCTTCGATAAACATCGGGTTGCCAATTTTACCGGCCATAGCCTGCACTGCCGGGTTGAACCTCTCGATATGCCCCGCCCCGAATTTCAAGCCCTTATCCTCGGCCATCTTAACCAGTTCCTCGGCCTGCGCGGCGGTCTCGGTCAGAGGCTTCTCCATGAAAAGATGCTTCCCGGATTGAAGAACCTCTTTTCCGACCGTATGATGATCATGTGTAGGCACAACGACTGAGATTATATCCGATTTTTCGAGCATATCCTGAAGTGACTCAGCAGAGTAGGCTCCCGATTCTTTGTTAATCTGTCTGGATTTTTCGAGGTCAATATCGTAGAAGCCGACAAAATTGCAGGTCTCGATTTTTTGCAGTTTCTGGAGATGTATGCGTCCAAGATGCCCTACCCCCACCAGTCCGACATTTGGTTTTGTACTCATAATTGCAGGGAAAATATTATATCGAGTCTCAAAAGTCAACCAAAGTCGTTTGATATAATGAGATTTATGCCGGGACAATTGAACGAACTGTGCATCAGGCCGTCTGTACAGATAAATGAAACGGGGAGGCATTCGATGTATAAGTATTTCACTTCAATTATTATCATTCTTTTGCTGTGTTACACATCCGTTTTGACTGCTCAAAGCATGTATTCATTCGAGCCCGCAGATATTGAGGAAAAACCGGAAATAAAACTGGAGCCCAAATCGCATTTCTGGGGAGCGTTTTACTCGGTTTTACCGGGAGTGGCGCTTCATGGCTCAGGTCTCCTGTATGCGGAGGATTATACCAAGGCTGGGATTATGATGGCTACCGAGATGCTATCACTATATTTAATTGGTATTGGTCTCCAGGATACAGAAAGACGTGCCGGGTGTGTTATTTATTACGACACCAATGTTGTGTTTTACGGATTAATGGGTATGGCACTTTTTGCTGCCACATGGATTTACGATATTGTCATGACCCAGAAGTCGATCCGTGAGCACAACGAGTTTATCAAACATCGCGGCTTTTCATTAGACATAGGCACACTCGAAAACAGCGACGGCCGGACATTGACATTCGGATTTTCGTGGCGGTTTTAACGGGATTTAATTTATATGAATAAAATGGTTTTATCATTCTTATTAACATTATTTCTCATAAGTTATGGTTACGCCCTTAACGAAAGGCTGGAATCACAAATCACTGAAGACCTGAAATCCCTGCTTATCGAGCCCTTCGATCCAACGCCTGCACTGAAGTTCGATGATGTCGGTCAGTTGCATATGTTTTATCCCGCCGAGGAAATAATCCGCGATACCACTATGAATGTTGATATGAGATACTGGCAAATCAGATATCGCAGATATGATCGAGAAACCGCAAATCCAATAGTCAAATATAAATTAAACACACCTGGTGGAATCGAAGGCCATTGCAAAATGGATGTTACTCCTGATGGAACAGCATATTGTGTCTTTGGACCAGCAAAATGTCCCAGAGGAATATTAATATTCGACCAAGATGGTCAAGATAGGTTGGTAACATGCACCCCTGGACATCCAATGCACGAATACGGGGGAATCTATGAGGGCGATTATTTTTGGATTTCTAATGACAACGACGGCCTATTTGGACATGTTGAACAAGATGGAAGTGTTATGATGTTTGGAGATAGCCATAATTTCTGGCAACAGGTGGACATGGCAATTGATTTTAATCGCTCGCCATTTCATCATATGATTTTGCGTACTGTAGATCTTAAGAACATAATGTTTATCGGCCATGCCTTAGAAGAAATACCTGGAGACAGAACTGAAGAAAAACTCTATGAAATGGTACACTTTGGAATTTATATATATAATATTAAAGAAAGAGAAGCGGTAAGTGATTTGTTTATTTCATTATTGGACAATCTTCATGTTACGCGCACAAATTTACCATATGATAGATGGCCAAGAGTCTTCAACGATCCTGATGGCAATTTGCAAATTTTCACCGGATATAAGGACGGTAACAATCAAATCAAGATGTGCTATTTTACGATAAATGACAAACTGCAATTGCTTTCCCAGAAAGAAAGGACTGTAACCGGTCAATATAGCCTTGATTTCAAAAATCAGGCCGATATTCTGGACGAGATAATTATCTATGAGGATTTAAGAGACAAATCAGCTCCAGAGCCATTAATATTGGGCAAATTGCATCATTATCAAATAAGCTCTGACACTATTTTTCATTCCCAATCAAAAAATATTGCAAGAGATTCTACAGGAATCTAAAAAGATAGCGAAACCCACCGCTGGCGCTGTGGGGCACCCTTATGTCCATCTGGGCGCACCGGAGGTACGCCCAGCACAAAATATTGGGTGACCCATTCTTTAGATTGGGTTGGTCGCAATATAGATTTCCCAAGCTAAAGCTTGGGGCACCCTGAATTAAATTCATACGCAAAGTACGTCCTCGTGCGCCGCAAAATCCATCTACTAATAATTATGTGTGCCGACTACGACTTCTTTACCGAAATTCTGTTTGACTAATGTTGTCAACTGGTCGAAGTCGATCGGGCACTGGCCGGTTTTTTTGGCCTTGACCATGCAGGTCCCCAGATGCAGGACATCATAATCGCGTTCGATATAATCGATAATCTCGTTCATCAGTTTAACCTTGGGAATATACAGTCCCGGGCAGTCACCGCATGACCCCAGCGCCACCAGATCCAGCTCATCATCATCAGCATAACGCGCGAACTCGCCCTCGCGCTCATGAATCGCCTTCATACATTTGGCGCAGGCAATACAAAGCTGATCCTGCACTCGTTTACATGCCAATATCGCAACCTTAGCCATTATGAATTCCTCCTGATGTTTTTGTTTCCGCTTCTGAAATTATCAGGAATTATACGGATTATGGCAAGAAGAAATGCTGTAATTTGTTGAATTTATTGAGGTTATCCTGATCGATATAGTAACGATAAGAGCTTACTTAATCAGGCCGCGTTCGGATTTTTCGATGAAGTCCAGGAGATTTTTTATCTCGTCGGTTTGCTCGAGTTCCGACTTTATCTTTTCGACTGCCTGGGAGGTGTTCAGGTCAGATTTGAACAGGAATTTGAAAGCCTCTTTTAACGGCTTGAGTTGACTATGAGAATACCCTCGCCGCTTGAGACCGATAAGGTTCACACCCCCGACCTCAAGAGGATATCCTCCGATGACGGAATAAGGTACTATATCCTGAGTAATCCTGAGTCCGCCGCCTATGATGGCATGAGTGCCAATCTTGGTAAATTGATGGATCACGGTTCCGCCCCCCAGAATGGCATAATCACCAATCACCACATGCCCACCCATCTGCACCGAATTGGCGACAATGACATTATCTCCGATTACGGCATCATGAGGAACATGACTGTAAGCCATAAAAAAGCAGTTCTTCCCGACCACAGTCTGCCCGGACCAGTCGGTGCCGCGGTTCATGGTTACATATTCACGAATCACAGTCCCTGCACCGACTTTGAGTACAGTCTTTTCACCGCCAAATTTCAAATCCTGAGGGATGGTGCCAATTGTGGCGGCATGATGCACAATAACATTTTCCTCCAAACGCGCTCCCTCGGCAACCAGCACGCGCGGCCCGATCCGACATCCGGAGGCGATTTCGACATCACCCTCGATGATGGCATACGGTCCCACAACCACTGATGGATCGATTGAGGCTTTGGGATCGACTATGGCTGTTGGATGAATATTCATTTCAGGCATATTACTTATCCACTATCACCGACATAAACGTCGCCTCGGTCACAACCTGACCGTCAACATAGGTTTTTCCAGAAATCTTGCAGGTATTGCGCCTCAGCGCCACCATCTCGAGTTCCATCCGGAGCACATCCCCGGGCACGACCGGTCTTCTGAAACGGGCGTTGTCGATGCTCATGAAATAGACCAGCTTCTTTTCAGGCTCCTCCAATGTATGCAGAAGCAGGAAACCACCAGCCTGGGCCAAAGCCTCAATCAAAAGCACTCCCGGCATAATCGGATGTCCCGGGAAATGTCCCTCGAAAAAGGGTTCGTTGATGGTGACATTTTTCTGCGCGATTACCCTTTTACCCGGTTCGAGATCGATGATTCTATCTACCAGCAGGAACGGGTAACGGTGCGGCATGATGTTCATGACCGCAACTGAATCGAACATGAAGTCGCGTCCCTGAGCCGCCTTGCCTGTATATTTTTTGGAGAGGAGCGTCTTTTCGTACTGCTCCCTGATCTTCTTAGCAAGGGCGACATTGGCGGCATGACCAGACCGTGCAGCCAAGATATGACCTTTGATTGGCATACCAATGAGCATCAGATCACCCAGAAGATCTGCGGCTTTATGACGTACCGGTTCATTGTAAAAGCGCATCTTAATGTTGTTCAAAATTCCAGTTTCGCCAATGAACAGGTCTTCCTTGATATCGAAAAGCTTTTTCAGTTTGGCCTTGTGGGGATCGTCAAGCTCACGATCGACTATAACCAGGGCACTGTCCAGGCCGCCGCCTTTGATGATCTCCTGCTCGCGCAAAGCCTCGACCTCCGACAGAAAACAGAATGTGCGCGCCGGGGCAAATTCCTCCACAAATTCCTCTTCCAGATTGACAAGCGAAGTATATTGCGTGCCCAGGGCCGGATTCTTGTAGTCGATCAGGAAGGTTATGCGGATTGTCTCGGAAGGCGTTACTACTATATCTATATGACGATCCGGTTCGGAGTATGAGATCGGCCTGTCGATCACAAGGTAATTTTTCTCGGCTTCCTGTTCGACGATTCCAGCTTCCAGGAGCTTATCCACAAATGGTTTCATGGAACCATCGACAATCGGCGGCTCGATATTATCAAGCTCACAGACAACATTATCGATTTCCAGTCCGGCGAGCGATGAAAGGACATGTTCGACAGTGTGAATCCTATGATCTCCGATGCCGAGTGTTGTGCCGCGATTCAGATCGACAACATTTTCGAGAAGCGCCGGGATTTTCGGACAGCCCTCAACATCGGTGCGGGTAAATGAAATACCTTCATTCACACCTGCGGGGACGAACCTGATGGTCGATTCGCAGCCGGTATGCAGGCCCACTCCCGAGAGGGATACTGTCTTGGCTATGGTTTTTTGCTTGCTTATGTCCCACCTCCAAAAATTTTTGGGATTATAACTCTTTTTGGGGAATTTGTAAACCGATTTTTGGAGGAGGAAAGATGTGAAATAGAATCAGGACCTTTCTTCATGCGGATGCCTGAACTCCTCTTCCCAGTCGGTGGTCACCATCAGCTTGTCGCTCTGTTCCTTCAGGTCATGAATCAGATGATCCATCAGATGAATCCTCTTCATCGATCTTACGATCAGGTAAACAGCCAGTCCGACCAGAAGGGTATTCATGATCATGAGCGGCACGATGAAGAGCAGGTTTTCGGCGATGTTATAATAGCGCGAGGTGGCAATGAGCACAGTCACCACCGAGAACGGCAGTGTCAGAAGGGCAAGGCCGGTGCGCAGCACCGCCAGCGAGGTACGCTTGGCCGCCAGAAGCATTGTAATTCGATTTATTATCGAGGATTCAGAGGATTCCTCGGGCCTATTTTTATCTTCCATTGCTAAGTATCACTTCCGAATTCTAAGTTCCCGGTCCAATAAATGACCTTCAATGTCCTATATAACATGTTTTTTGCTGTTGGATGTTCAAAAATATATAAAAAATCCCCTGCAATTTCCGCCAAATTGCAGGGGTAAAGCCCAAAGCCTCCCGATAAAATTTTTCTGGGAGGACTTGCCCGGAAAAAAATGCAAATCGATTAAAGCATGGATAATTCATATGCAATCTATATGCCGAATTATATTTGACAGCATTAAACATATTTATTCACTTGATTGATAAAGGTTTGCGAGAATCGCAATGCATCCAAAACGCATGGTTTTTATTTTGCTGCAAAACGCAGAATTTGCCTCGTCAGCCTGTAAGCATATGGGCCTTTATCCATATTAAATTGGTATACAATGGGTTATGACGGCGTAATTAATATCTGCGGATTTTTTATATTCTACGCAAGGATGATATTATGCTTTTTGATCTTGGAGCGCAAGGTAGCCTCCGGCATCTTGAGAATAACAGCAGCCTGCCGGATAACGTAATCCGCCTGCGCCAGCGCTTCAAGGATGCGGTCGCGTTCGAATGCGCTGATCTGCTCAGCTAAGCCGGCATCACGATCGACCTTGCTTTGATTGGCCTCGCTGGAAAGCTTCTCCGCCAGCTCGCCAATCACTTTAGCAGTATCCCCCGGATACGAGAGCGCAAGCAAGTTCACTTCATTGCGCAGTTCGCGGATATTCCCGGGCCAGTCATATTGTCTCAGGCCGGCCCTAATTTCTTTGGATGCAAAATCGCGTTCATGAGAGACATCAAAACCGTACTCTTTGAGGAAGTGGGCGATCAAGTCGAAGATGTCATCGCCGCGTTGAGCCAGAGGGGGCAACTCAAAAGTCATGACTGCTATCCGAAAATAAAGATCCTGCCTGAATGAACCACCCCTGACTTCCTCCTCAAGATCTCGGTTTGTGGCACAGATCAATCGAAAATCGACGTTTCGGGGATTTAGATCACCGATGCGTGTGAGTTTCTTATTTTCCAGAACTCCCAGGAGCTTGGCCTGTATTGCGGGAGAAAGTTCACCGATTTCATTCAAGAAAAGCGTTCCGCCGTCTGCAGCAGCAATCAATCCCTCCTTATTGCTGACCGCGTTTGTGAATGCGCCCCTGACATGTCCGAACAGCTCAGACTCCGCCAGTTCATGCGGAATAGCGGCGCAGTTGACCGGTATGAAATGCCCGCTACGCCGTTTGGAAGAATAGTGAATATATTTTGCCAGTTGATCTTTGCCGGTTCCGGTCTCACCTTCTATAAGAATGGGAATGTCCGAGTCCTTGATTGAGTCGACCGCCCGCATGATAGCACGTATGCGGCGGTTGGAGGTCACAATGCTTATAATCTTGCCGTCCGGCGTCGACACCTCATAACTTCCACCGACGTCCTCCTCCTTTGGAACTGAGCGGATCAGATTGAACTCGAGGTTCATTCCGGAATAAAGCTCACGTGCCAGCTGCAGATAATATCGTGACTCGCCAACATTGCCCTTATGAATCATATAAGCCGAGATATAGGCTCGCGCCAGGTCATATCTGGCGCGACTTTCCTTAATCAAGTCAATGGCGCTGTAAATATGCTCACGAGCGTTTTCGAACTCTTTACCCTGAGCATAAATTTCGGCCAGAACACGTTTGGCGGCTCCGGCTTCCAGCTTCTCGCCTATTTCCTCGGCAACCTGCAGCGCTTTCTCGGCAGAGCCCCTGGCTTCATGCTCTCTGCCCAACTGAGCCAGGATTTCTGCTTTCAGCCTTTCACCCTGTGATATAAGCGCACTTGCTTCGCTAAGTTTGTAACCGTGCTCCAAAGTCTTCTCAATTTGTTCCAGGGCAACATCATAAGCTCCCACCATGTATTCAAGTTCCGCCAGATACTCATGATAGATTCCATATTCTCGAGTCAGATTGTGTTTTTCAATCAGCCCCCTGGCCCGCTGCAGGGATTTGCGCGCGGAGTCAAAGTTTCCGAGTCTCATCTCGGCATAAGCCAAGGAAAGGTAAGCACGGCACAAGTTGGGGAAAGCCTTCAGTTCTGAATTTTTTGTAATTGATTCTGTTATATGCTCAACTGCCAGATCAAATTTGCCGGTCATATTAGCAATCTGGCCCAGGTTACCTGTAAGTTTGGCAATCCTCTCGGAAAGTCCGTTCTGCTGGGCGTAATCCAGCGCTTCACTCAGGAGATTTTCTGCCCCGGAAAAATCTCCATTGATGAAACTGATTTGTGCCATGCGGTTTAACGTGTCGATGATACCGCTTATATTACCGGAGCGTTTGCAAGCAGCGATAACATCCCGATACTCGCGTTGCGCAAATTCGGTTTTACCAAGCGCAAGATTCGCCTTAGCGGATTCAGTTTGAATTTTTGCGACAAGGTCATTATCGGAATCGGCTCGCGCCAACCGGTATGCATTGGACGCCGAATCCAGCGCAGAGATATAATCCCCCATGAGATTCAAAACCCGCGCCTTAATTGCGAGGAATTGCGCCGAATTAGACAGAACATCCGCATGAGTCGACTCAGATTCGCGCATGGAAGCCAGCGCTTCCTTATAATTGCCGGCCTCTATGCATGATTCGATATCGAAGATGGCCTGTTTGTCGATATCTGTCGCTTTAATCGATTTCATAACTGATTTTCAATACTCGCCTATTTGTATTTTCTGAGCTGAGTCTTCGATTTCCTTGTATTGCTGCTTTTCTTTTCCTTCTGCTTCTCCTTTTCCTGTTTCTTCTCGACCTCATTTGTCCCGAATAAAAGGCTGATTAAGGCTTGAATATTCTTGGAGAAACTGCTGAAGGTTCCATCACCATCATCGTTGTCCTGCCAGGGATGTTCTTCCCCATCACCATCGCCATCATCGGCATCATTGTCCTGAGGATTTATGATCTGGGTCTCATCACTGGCCTCATCCCGTGAAAAAAGCGGGGGTGCCTGAACTGCCAGAAACAGCAGTATCAAGGCAAATATTAATATTTTTTTGCAACGCATGGGGGTACGCTCCTTAAAATTTAAAGATTATAATCAAACCTATGAATAAGATATCACTGCCCGATTAAAAAAATAGTCATCGGACGGCTTATTATAGGGTGCGAGGATATTCAGTCAGTTATCTATTTAAATAATATGGATTTAGTAACTTTATGTCAAGCTAAAAAGACCCCGATGCGCAAAAAATTGATAGCTTAATATATCTATTAATAATCAGCCTAAATGCATATACTGCATGAAAATCATTGCAAGCATGCAATGGTCACGTGACGCATTTTTTGCGCTCTCATTGTGAACATCCAGGGCTTAAGGCCCCGATCAACTGATTGATTTCATTTTGATCTGGAGCACAGGGAGAGACCTGGCTGATATGCAGATCCCGGTTCTCCAGATCACAGAACTCCGGATCCATCCAGATATTACCATTATCACCATAACGAGTGATAATACAACCCACCCAGTCGCCTCCTCTGTTTTGATAGATGTCACAGTATGCAATTAAGAGATTCGAGGCTTGTTCGCAGGTCAATGCCTGACCGCCGCCGTTAAAAGCAATAATCGTGTTAAGCAGCGTATCAGCCCGATTGCCATGTATATGTATTCCGCCCGACATTGCGCCGTTGTTTTCTGCCAGGGTACAATTCCTCATTTTGGTCAAAGAATTGAATCCGCTGGCGTAAGCAGCTCCAAAGTCAGCCCGGTTACCGTAAAAAATGCTGCCTTCTACAATAACATTGATATTATAATACTGGGCATAGACGGCACCGCCGTAACTATCCGCAGCTGTGGCTTCGTTGCTGTCAAATATGCAGTCTATTATCTGCACCACTGCGGGTCTCTCAAAATTCAGTTTAAAGGTTCCATCGAGATAAATCGCCCCTCCATGTCTGGCTTGATTATTGCGAAATTGGCAGTCTATAATCTTGATGGATGAACCCGAAACAGAGACTGCTCCTCCGGTATTACCACCAAGATTATTCTCAAAAATGCAATCCACAATTGTCGGAGATGAACTGTCACAGAAGATTGCGCCGCCCCGTTCCCCGCCGATTTCAAAATGTCCGTAGCCGTTGATCATAGTAAATCCTCTAATAACTGCATTGGAATCCTCACCGGAATTAAAAATGAATGCACGATG
>JAABVY010000285.1:0-6779 GCA_011777135.1 Candidatus Zixiibacteriota bacterium
TGGACCCTTTGAAATCGGTATCGGGAGTGATAATAGCCGGACCAAAAGAAATACATCAATTTGAAAATAACTATCCCTGCTGTGAGAATTGTGATGATCAGACCTGCCTGGAACGCATGCAGGCGCTTAAAAATGCATAAGCAAAAGGAGATATAGATTGGATATATTGAACCAGATATCGGAGAGCCTTCAAAAAGGAGATCACGAGAAGGTCGCCATGCTGACATCGCAGGCAATAGAAGAAGAAATACCTGTAAGAGAGATTCTGGATGACGGCCTGATTGCCGGAATGAACGTGGTTGGGGAGGAATTCAAGCATCACAGGATTTTTCTGCCCAGCGTATTGCTCGCAGCTCGGGCTATGTATGCCGGTATGGATCTGATAAAACCCCTTATGATAAGAGATAATATTTCCACAATCGGCAAGGTAGTAATAGGAACGATAAAAGGCGATTTGCACGATATCGGTAAAAATCTGGTGGGGATTATGCTCAAGGGAGCCGGTTTTGAGGTGATCGACCTGGGAAATGATGTTAGTCCCGAGAGATTTATACAGACCGCCAAAGATGAGAAAGCTGATGCTATCGGTATGTCCGCCCTTTTGACTACAACCATGACCGGCATGAAAGATGTGATCGAGCTGATGAAATCCGAAGGTATCTACGGTCATGTTAAGGTGATTGTGGGCGGCGCTCCACTTAACAAAGAATTTGCGGAACAAATTGGCGCCAATTCCTATGCATATGATGGTATGAAGGCTGTGGAAATCCTCAAGGAATATGTGAAAGATAAATAGTATGAGAGGCTTTTTAGATAGAATAAGAGCCGGTGAGATTATTATTGCGGACGGCGCCATGGGCACTATGTGCTTTGAAGCCGGGCTCAGGGTCGGTGATTGCCCCGAGCTTCTGAATATCGAAAATCCGCAGTTGATCGAAGATATTACAAGGTCTTATCTGGAAGCTGGTTCCAAGCTAGTACAAACCAATACATTTGGAGGGACCGCACTCAAACTGGCTCCCTATGGTCTCCAGAGGCGTTCCGCGGAGATCAATGAAGCGGCGGTAAAGATTGCGCGCAGGGCGGTAGGTAATAGAGCCTATATTTCAGGTTCATGTGGACCCTCGGGAAAAATCCTTCAACCCTATGGCGATACTGAACCTGAGATTATCTATGCTTCGTTCAAAGAGCAGATAAACGCTCTTATCGGGGCAGGTGTTGATATAATAACGGTCGAGACTATGGTAGATCTTGAGGAAGCTAAACTTGCTATAAAGTCAGCACGACAGATATCTGCAACTATTCCAGTAATGGCTACGATGACATTCGATTCCACACCAAACGGATTTTTTACAATAATGGGTGTCTCAATTGAAGAAGCGGCAGCGGGCCTGAAGGAAGCCGGTGCAGATGTAATCGGCTCAAATTGCGGTAACGGCATCAGGGATATGGTTAAGATTGCCTCTGAGTTCAGAATGGTTATTGATATGCCATTGATAANNGTGTATACAGAAACGCCGAAAATGATGGCTGAACATGCGAAAGATCTGCTGGAATTACCGGTTTCAGTGATCGGTGGATGTTGCGGCACAACCCCTGAGCATATAAAAGCCCTGCGGAAGTTGGTGGACTCATGGGCAGTTTGATTGGACGCTTTCTGACATTGGCCGGAGCGGCAGTAGTCGTAATCAGCCTCTTCATTCCGGTGATCCAGCTCGAATTTGAGGTTCCTGAACAGAGACTGGGGCAGATTGTTCTCAAGCCCCGACCGGTCAAGGTTGAATCTTCACTCTATGAACTGGACGATAAGCTTTCGGGCTTAGAAGAATCAGGAGCGGAGCTTCCCAAGGTATTGGACTTCCTCTGGCTGATCTTCCTCGGGCTAGCGGTCATAAACGGACTTCTCGCCATCAAGAGATCATTCCCCCGAATATTAAGGGCCCTGGTTGGAATTCTTCCTCTGGCATTTCTAATAATCGTGATCTGGCAAACTGTTGCAAATCCTAATATAGTAATAGGATATGGCGAATTGTTAAACTATTTTGTGAGGGGCTTTTATGTTCTTTTGGGGGGAACCTTAATTATATTATTAGGCAGTATTATGACCGGCAGCAAACGAATCAGGAATTCAAGGCTCTCGTGAGTATTCTCTTTTTTTCAAAAATGCTTGAAAAAACTCCACGTTTTCCATTATATTTGCTGTCCAATAGGAGTCCGTGTATCGAGAACAATATAAGATAATTATTGTTATCATTTTTCAAATGGTCTATATGATGGAGTGATATATCTATACCATGGCATTGACTTTAAATCCCATACCGGCCTCATATCGCAAGATGTCTGATGACGAGTTGACCAGCCGGATTCGCAAGAAGAAAGAGGAATCAGGCGAAAGACTCGTAATCTTGACCCATCATTATCAGCGCAAGGAGGTTGTCGCTCTCGGTGACTACGTTGGCGACTCCTATGCACTCTCCAAGATCGCTTCTGGACTCGATGCCGAAATCATTGCTTTTTGCGGTGTACATTTCATGGCAGAGGCGGCGGAAATTCTGTCCAAAGATGACCAGAAAGTCTATTTGCCAAATCCCCTGGCAGGATGTCCGATGGCGGATATGGCGGGGATCACGAATGTCATGCATGCCTGGGATCAATTGAAAGAACTTCTGCCTGATATGAAGATAATTCCAATTGCCTATATGAATACCGCCGCTGACCTGAAAGCGTTCTGCGGAAGAAACGATGGCCTGATCTGCACCTCTTCCAATGCCACGGGGGCATTCAACTGGGGTCTGGAAAGAGGGGAGAAGATATTCTTTTATCCGGATGAACATCTTGGAAAAAANNATTCAACTGGGGTCTGGAAAGAGGGGAGAAGATATTCTTTTATCCCGATGAACATCTGGGAAAGAATACCGCAAATAAACTGGGTTTCGCTGAAGACGAAGTTGCGGTCTGGGATTTTCGAATGCGTCGGCTGGGCGGAAACAGCCCGGAAAAAATAAAAATGGCAAAAGTCATCATCTGGAAAGGTTATTGCCATGTCCATACGACATTTACACCGGAGCATGTCCATAGGATGCGGGAAAAATTCCCCGATGTTAAAGTCGTGGTTCATCCGGAATGTCCGGAGGAAGTTGTCAAACTTGCCGATGCTGACGGCTCCACTGCCTTTATAGTTAAATATGTTGAAGGAGCGGAGCCGGGGGCGGTTATCGCGATCGGCACCGAGATAAATCTGGTGGACCGCCTTGCACATGAGAATCCTGAAAAAAAAATAATGGAACTCTCCGGAAATACCTGCGCCATGTGTGTTAACATGTACCGAACTACCCTCAATGATCTGGCCTGGTGCCTGGAAAATCTAGAAGAAATCAGGCCGATAGAGGTCCGCCCGGAAATAAAAGAAGAGGCCCGTCTGTCGCTTTCCCGCATGCTGGAAGTCCCCAAATAGTATATGTTTTTGCCACATTTTTTTGAGCTGATTATTTTATAAAAATATATTGACAAATATATCCATATCCGTACATTATAGGTGTCTGCCATAGGGGAGGGCAAAGATGCATAAATACAAATTAAGAAGTTTCACATGGATGTTCTGTATTGCAGCGCTTCTGGTACTGGCTCCGGCAGCAATTGGGGAGCCATTGCAGCCGGGAGATGCCAATGGTGACTTTTCGGTAAACATCAGCGATGCGGTATGGATAATCAACTATGTCTTTGTCTCGGGCCAATCTCCCGTGGATATGCATGTCGCCGATCTGAACGGAGATTGCACTGTTAACGTCAGTGATGCTGTCACGCTTGTAAATTACATCTTTCTCGAAGGGGGCGGTCCGCTTACCAACGACTGCACCCATCTGGAAAAAACCGGCAACTGCCTCGGACGCGATTTTGAGGCCGATTCGGGCTATGTCTACATCGAGGTGCTGGGTAATGATTTGCATATACATCATATGGACGCGTACTACCAGTGTTGCCTGGAGTTTTTTGTAGATTATAGTTTTGAGGGCAGTACAATCACAGCGCAGGAAGTTGACACGGGTGACTTGTGTGATTGCATCTGCTACTTCGATTCACTTCGCTCGGTCTACTATGATCTGGATGACGGATCATACACCTTGATCGTCCTGGGTATCTGGGGCGACACGATGGCTGTCGAAGACATCGTAGTGGATGGTGATTACGGTCTGGCGGGACATACTTCATATGGGTGCCTCAAAGGAGACTTTGATGGCGAACCACCAATCATCGATTATGTTTTTGAAAACGGCATTCTGACCATGAGTCACGGCAATGCCTACTTCAATTGCGGCGGCAAGATTGTAGTCGCATTCGAGCAGGCCTCCGATACGCTGAGGTTTATTGAGATCAATATCTCAAATCTATGGGCTTACTGCATGTGCTATTTTGCAGTGAGTGCGAGTGTGGACGGTCTGACACCGGGTGTATATACAGCCGAGGTCTATGCTCGTGAGCCGATCGATGCTCCCGATCTGCTGATCGACAGAAGGGAGATTACCCTGCCTTAGTGACATTCATGTGGCAATGAGTTCTTGAATGGGTGGACATTTAAATCCGCCCATTTTTTTATGTTGGACAATGTTTTAAAATATATATTATAGATACCATGGCACAGAAGATCGTAAAAGTCGTTGTTCCGGTTACTGATATCTGGGCCAAACCGGACTTTGAATCCTCACGCATAAGCCAGGCGGTATTCGGAGAAAAAGCTGAAGTTCTTAAGCGAAAACAGAAGTATTTGTATGTTCGATGCGAAGATGGATACAGGGGCTGGTTAAACGGAGCTCATGTAATCGGACTGAGGACCGACCGTCCGCTTCATGCTCAATCGATTGTGCGGGTACCGGTGGCCGAGGTTTACAGTACGCCCAAAGCGAAGACTGTTTCCGGCAGACTATCCTTCGGTTCCAGAATAGAATATGACCAAAAGCTGTCGGGGATGCTGCGCCTTATAGATGCTGACGGATGGATCAAAGAATCTGATCTGAGATTGAAAAAGCCCCCGCACATTTCCGCCAGGGCAATAATCACCGCGTTGAAGATGTTTTTGGGAATCCCCTATCTCTGGGGCGGCAAGTCCGGCTTCGGGCTGGACTGCTCAGGCTTGGTGCAGATTGTTTATGGCTTTTACGGTTATGACCTTCCCCGTGATTCGAAAGACCAAAGAAATAAGGGCAGGAGAGTGACTCGCAGAAACCTGAAGCCTGGAGATCTAATATTCTCCCCGGGTCATGTGGCGGTTTATATTGGGAAAGGATCGATAATCCATGCCAGCCTGAAAGCGGGCGGAGTGAAGATTGAGTCCATCGACAGCAGGTCAGAGCTGTACCGTGAAGATATTGATAAAAAAATAATAGAAATGCGCAGGGTTATATGATTTACCCAAGAAAGGCCTCACACGGGGCCACCATTGGTATCGCCGCGGTGAGCGGTATGCCCGCCAAAAAGGACGTGTCACAGGGCATCAAAAACCTCCGCAAAATGGGCTATAATGTAGTGGATTTCACGAAAACCCTTAAGAAAAATATCTCTGATCTTCAGAGGATTCAAATTCTCCACCGGGCCCTGTCAGATAAGTCGGTTGAAGTGATCGTGATGGCTCGGGGAGGTTACGGTGGTCTGCGTGTTCTCGACAAGATCGATTACAGGCTGATAAGCAGATCCTGCAAAATCNNTGATTTCACTGCAGTCTCGCTCGCCATTTTCAAGAAGACCAAGCTGATTACCTTCAGCGGACCTATGCTTAAGACCCACTTCGCAGGGCCGCTTTCAAAATTGACAAGAGAGTCTTTCCGGGATAATATTCATGGCTTTATCCGTAAAGAGGAATCAATTGATCTCAAAAAGCTGGGAGGTAAAACGCTCATGAAGGGGAGCGCACCCGGATTTTTGCTGGGCGGGAACCTGGCTGTACTGTGCCATCTTATCGGTACTGAATACCTTCCCGACTTTACCGATGCGATATTATTTATAGAGGATGTTGACGAACATGCCGGACGGCTGGGTAACGCTTTAGCTCAATTGAGGAACTCCGGGCTATTAAAAAAAGTGGGCGGAATACTGGCCGGGCAGTTTACCGACTGCTATAAAGGCAGCAAAGCCAGGCAGCTTTCCGAAATAAGGGCACTGTTGAAAGACTACACCGACGATTTGAATATTCCGGTTATGTACGACATTCCATTCGGACACGAAAGCAAGATCATAACCATGCCGGTCGGCCTGCCGGTCAGGCTTGATTCGGGCAAAGGAAAACTCACATATCTGGAGACACCGGTCGAGTAAATGCAGATAAGAGCGGAATTAATAGAGACACATCTGAAGGAAACATTTCGGATTTCGAAGGGCGAGTCCTCGGGAAAGAAGAGCTGTATTGTTCATCTCGAGCATGCCCTCGGTGAATGCTGCCCCTCGATATATTACGGCTATTCAGCCGAGGACTGTTACCAGGTTATAAATGAAAGTAAGATTGAAGTACAGGAAGCATTGGAACTCTCCAGGCTGCTGGATTATTTCGAGGAAATATATNNTCGAGGAAATATATCAGGAGCGTAAGTCGCTCCTGGCAGGTCTTGATATAGTCCTGCATGATTATATCTCGCGCAAGTTGAACCTCCCCTTATATCAGTATCTCGGAATCCCCGACCCCCAGAACCTGGAAACATCTTATACAATTTCAATCGACACGCCCGAGAATATTGAAAAGAGGATCAAAGCCGCAGAAGGTTTCAAATCAGTCAAGCTCAAAATCGGTTCTG
>JAABVY010000285.1:6784-9567 GCA_011777135.1 Candidatus Zixiibacteriota bacterium
TGAGATTACTGCATGATCGCACCGATTTCAGAATAAGGGTTGATGCCAACGGCGCCTTTTCTCTTGATCAGATCATGGAGTTGGTGCCTGTGTTCAATGATTATAAGCTGGAGCTGGTGGAGCAGCCCCTGGCGGAATCACGGCCATCCGATTTGAAAATGTTAAGAAAAGAGCTGAAAGTCCCGATTTTCTTAGATGAGAGCATCGTTGAAGTTCAGGATGTGTATAAATACCTGGGCGCAATAGATGGAATAAATATCAAGCTTCAACGTGTGGGCGGAATTCGCATGGCGCTGAAGATGATTCAAGCGGCCAGGTCGCTGGGCATGAAGATTATGTTTGGATGTATGCTGGAGACTAATATCGGTAACTGCGCGACCGCTCAACTTGGCGGCTTTGCCGACTTTCTTGACCTGGATAGCTCGATGCTGTTGAGTGATGATCCATTCGAGGGACTTTCGATTGACCGGGGCAGGATTATAATGCTGGCCGGGAAAGGAATTGGAGCGAGGCGGAGGCAAGTTGTTTAGGAAGATTATAAGCATAATTATTGTTATTATCTTTGCCTGTGCGCCGTCTACTTTGAAGACCAAAACCGGCAAGGCTCCCGAGATAGAGGTAATATATCCCAGGAAAAAGCAGCAGGTCAATGCTGTGGACTCCACCTTCATTCTTGGAAATGTCACACCCGGATCCAAGCTGTATATAAATAACTACAGAATCCCGGTTCATCCGGAGGGCGGCTTCCTGGCCTTTTTGCCGCTGGCGCCTGTTGATACCGGATGGTTTGTATTCAAACTTCGCGTCAGCAACGATTACGGTGATACCACGGTTGAATGGCCGGTCAAGTTGCCTGAGCCGTTCAAAATGGTGCCTCCCGATTCGCTTGCAATCCTGAGCGATTTCACTCTTCCCATGGTCTACCAGGAATTGATCGCGGGTGATTTACTTGAGCTTTCAATCAGAGGTACGCCATTGGCGGCAGTACAATATAAAATTAATGGCCTGACTGACTGGAATCCAATGTTTGAAATCAGCTCATTAATTCAGGTGCCGGGAAGCGAGACAATCTTCGGCTCTGAGAATCTCCGGGATACAACGCTTGGAACAGGTATTTACATGGCCAGCATGTTCATGCCTTCAGATACAGCCATTGACTCTGCAGATATAATCTTTCGAGTGTGCAAAATCACTGAGGATTCGCCTTCAAATCCTGATCTGCTTGAATGTGTGGAGGATACTCTCGAGTCGATCCTGACTCTAAAAAGGTATGATTCTCCGCAGGTGGTGGAACTCATCGATTCGGTTCAGACGATACGTCACGGCCCGCGCAAGGGTTATCTCTCGATTTATCAGCGGCGGGGAGTCAGGTTTATTGCTGATGGCAANNTGGCAAATACAACAATTATGTGCGCCTGAATCTTGGCCCGGGCCAGCCGGCATGGGTTCCCGACAGCTCGATTATATATCTTCCGGAGGGAACCCCAATGCCTTATTCGGAGGTGAAATATATCCGCACTTTTTCAATGGACAGTGTCACTCGTATATCGACCTATCTTGATATGATGCTTCCATTTCGAGTGGAATTCGATCAGGAACTGGGTAGAGTAAGCCTTCTCACTTACTATGTTACCTCGGATACTGGACTGGATTAGGTATGATACGCATGACGATTTGATTGACTACATTGTTTGGAGTCAACCCCAGGCCAATGTCTATCGTCTCGATATTCAGCTCAATGATAACCGGATCTGGGGCTATGATATTTTTTACGAGGATAATGTCCTCAACCTCGATTTGAAAAGAGTGCCGCATAGAGATATTGATATTGAAAATCTGAAATTTGTGATCGATCCCGGCCATTCTGACGATCCGGGTTCGATCGGACCGACCGGTCTTCGAGAGGCGGATGCCAATCTGGCCATCAGCAGAAAACTGGTTCAGCTCCTGCGTGACAAAGGCGCCGAGGTCGCCATGACCCGCACCGGCAATGAAAATGTCGAACTGCATGAGCGCCCGGAAATAGCAGTGCGTGAAAACTGTGACATATTTATTTCGATTCATAATAATGCGCTTCCGGATGGTGTTAATCCGTTCGAGAATAACGGCACCTCGACCTACTACTATCATATGCACAGCAAACCTCTGGCCGAGCATATTCAGAGAAAGCTGGTAGACAAACTGGAGATGGGAAGCTTCNNAACTAAGAGGTGATGAATTTTCCGAAAAATGTGCTGAGGCGATTCTCGAAGGTGTCGAGGATTACCTGGACAGCCTCGATTGATTACTGCTTCAATGCCCCCGTGATAATTCCCGATACAATCCTCCTCTGGAAAAACAGGAAGACTATCACGATTGGAATTGTAGCCAGTGTCGAGGCGGCGAAATGTGTTTGATATTCAATCTGACGGCCCACGATATTTCCGATTGCTACGGGAAGCGTGCGCATCTCTGCTGAGTTCGTTAGAATGAAGGGCAGGAGGAATGCGTTCCATGTAGTCATAAAGATCATCACGGTCATCACAGCCAGGACCGGTTTGCACAATGGTGNNTGCACAATGGTGCTACTATACGAAACAGAATCTTGAAATCAGAGGCGCCGTCAATCCGCGCCGCCTCCTCCAGATCAGGAGGGAGCTCGCGGATATACTGCGAGACCAGAAATATACCCAGCGGATTTACAAGGAATGGAAGTATCAGCGCCCAGTATGTATCCAGCATGCCGAAGAATTTGATTTCCAGAAAAAGAGGGATCAAGATAATGTGCACTGGCACCATGAGCA
>JAABVY010000219.1:0-10148 GCA_011777135.1 Candidatus Zixiibacteriota bacterium
CCGGGATAAAGCAAAGAATAACAAGCCCGATGAAGATGACTTTGCCGTAATCATTGAGAAATTTGAGATGGTTAATCCCCCACAGGCGGGCATCTCCAAGGAAAGGAGAAACTGCAAAGAGAAGAGCGAATAACGCCGGCCAGATCAGCAGAAGTTTATGTCTGTATCTTGAATTCAATTATGCTAATATCCGCTCAATCAGAAAATGTGATTTCCAAAATCAAATCAAAATAATTCTAACTCCGAGAGCTCCCGGTTCAGGCGCTGCACCTCCTCGCGCGCCTTTTCGGCAAAGTCCACGCCATCGGAGGCATAGATAACTGAGCGGCTGACGTTGACGAGAGCAATCGATTTACCGTTATCGGTTCCGAACCTTGCGGACGCCTCCAGATCGCCTCCCTGTGCCCCTACCCCCGGGATGAGAAATGGAAGATTGCCGGAAATATTGCGCATCTCTTTGATCTTGTCCGGATGAGAGGCTCCTACTACGAGGCCGAGGTTATCATTTTTATTCCATTTCTGCACATTTTCGGCGACAATCTCATACAAAGGCTTGCCTTCAATACTTTGGAGCTGGAAATCCTGAGAGCTGGGGTTGGATGTCAGCGCCAGGACGAATGCGAATTTATCTTTATATTCAAAAAAGGGTGCCAGGGAATCCTCTCCCAGATAGGGGGAAAGTGTGATTGCGTCCCCCTCCAGATACTCGAAAACCGCTCTGGCGTACATGCGAGAACTGTTTCCGATGTCGCCGCGCTTGGCATCGACAATCACCGGGACCTCAGGTGGAACCGCTTTTATTGTCGCCTTCAGCATTTCCATGCCATTCGATCCAAGCGCCTCAAAGAATGCGGAATTTGGTTTATAGGCCACACAAATGTCTGAAGTTGCTTCAATGATAAGTTTATTGAATTCCAGCACCGGATTTTCAGTCGATTTCAGGTGATCCGGAATTTTATCCAGATCTGTGTCGAGGCCCACGCAGATAAGGCTCTTACGTTCCTTGACAAGCTGGGAAATTCTTTCCTTGAATTTCATGGTTACCACCCATTTTTCCTATTAATTCCGATATATCGGATAAATTAATTTGTTTCAAATAATCAACCAAACCCTCGGCTGCTTTCACCGTGCAGTCGGGATTGACAAAATTGGCCGTCCCGAACTGAACCAGCGAGGCACCTACTATCATAAATTCGGCCACATCAAGATGGTTCATTATTCCGCCAATTCCGATCAATGGAATTTTCACGGTATTATAAACCTGCCAGACTTTGGCCAGGGCTACCGGTTTTATGGCGGGACCCGATAATCCACCTGTAATATTTGTTAAAATCGGCTTGAATGTCCAGTGATTTACTCCCATTCCGACCAAAGTATTAATTAGCGAGAGGCAATCCGCCCCTCCTTCCTCGGCTGCCTTTGCAATCTCCGCTATGCTTGTTACATTGGGCGAAAGCTTGATTATCAAGGGATAACGGGAGATCTTTCTCAGTGCAGACGTCAATTCATGAGCCCGTTTGGCGCTGGATGAAAACTCCAGTCCGTCAGCGCCGACATTGGGACAGGATATATTGATCTCCAGCATATCGATGCCGTCGGTATCATTCAGCCGTTCTACCGTATATGTATATTCCTCCATCGAGAAACCGGCTACATTGACGATGATCCGAGTATCCAGGGTCTTCAGGAAAGGGATTTTCTCTTCGATAAATTTATCCACCCCCACATTGGCCAGACCGATGGCGTTGAGCATACCAGCTGCTGTTTCATGTGTTCGTGGCGGGGGATGGCCGGGCCGGGGATGTTTGGTTATCGATTTAGTTACTATTCCCCCGAGTTTAGAGAGGTCGATGATCTTGTTGAATTCTTCGCCGTAGCCGAATGTGCCCGATGCAGTCAGGATCGGATTTCTGAATTTGATCCCGCAGATTTCGATTGAGAGATTGGCAATACTCATAATTCCACCTCATCCGCATCGAATACAGGTCCGTCCTGGCAGACACGATAATAATCGTTATTTCCGCGCATCTTGACAGCACATCCAAGGCAGGTGCCGACCCCGCAGGGCATCGCTCCCTCCAGCGAAAGTTGACAGGGGAGCCTGAAACTAATGGCAATCTGGCTAAGACGTTTCATCATCGCATTAGGCCCGCAGGAATATATCCTGATTTTTTCATGCCGCAACTTCTTAGCAAAGCGAGCCTCGAACAAGTCGGTCACAAAACCGTGAAAACCGAAACTCCCGTCATCGGTCGAGATCTCCAATGGAATATCGAGCCTGAGCAAATCATCGGCCATCGGTTTTTCGGCTATGGTTTTCATTCCAAACAGAAATAGAATATTTTCCTTCGGGAATTGCTGTTTCTCTATCAAATGCCTGCTGAAAAAATAGAGTGGGGGAAAGCCCACCCCGCCTGCAACCATAACAGCCAGTTCGCCGTTCTCAGGCAGTTTGAAGCTGTTTCCGAGGGGGCCGAGGCAATCGAATTCTTCATCTATTTCGGCCTGAGAGAGAATATTCGTCCCCTTGCCAACTGTCCTGAAAACCATCTCGAAAGTCTTGCCTTCAGCGTAATGAATGCTCATGGGACGCCGGAATATGGGATCGAGTCCCCTGGAAACCTTGATCTGAACGAAATTGGCGGGAAGAGCCCGGGAAGCGAGGCTTGCTCCCTCGAACTTGAGATGAAACAGGTCGGGCAGAAGCTGCTTTTTTTCCACCACCCTCACACCGGGATTGAAAATCATTGTCGTCCCTTGATCTCGGGCGGCAGCTCCACCCTTATTCTGTAAAACTGCCATTGGTCAATAAACTCCGGCGGTATTTGTCCAACATCGAATTCTGTGTATCTTAATGCTTCGACAGCCGCTTCGTCAATCTCTTTTATCCCCGAGGGCTGTAAAATTCTCCAATCGGTGGGTTTGCCCAGGAAGTCGATTTTGACCATAAAGCCGACATATCCTTCAAAGCGAGAATAATAGGCAGAGGGAGGGTAAACAAAATCTCCCTCTTTTATCGGATCCCCATCTACAACATGCAGGGTATCAATCAAGGTAGCTATTTCATTGGCAGTGATGGTGTCCGTCCCGATTACGACTAGATCCCGATCATCTTCAATCACATCCTGATCTCCCGGCAATACCGTGTCCTGGGGGATAGTGTCCTGTTGTTGCTGGGGTATTCGGGGCTTGGGCACGACTTTCCTGCCCAGTTTGACCAGAGCGGAATCTCCATACGGCGTGCCGGCATACTCATCCGCGACAGCCTGATAGGCAAGGATGATTACAGAATCGGGCACTGAGGTCGAGTCGGCCGGGTCCCATTCCTCGGGTGTAACATATTTCTCAGTCAACCAGGCCTTGGCATAAGCGGCCTTGGGAGCATATCTGGAATTTGGGAATTCATCGACAATGCTCTGCAAGAGAATCATTGCTGAATCGATATTATCTTCATTGAATATGAGCCTTTCTGCAGTTTTGTATCTCTGCCCGGCATAATCAGCATCAATTCTTTCCAGACTTATATTTAACTCCATGGCGGCCTCTTCCACTTGATCGCTGGAGGGATAATCCTCAATCACCCGCCTGTATTGGGCCCGGGAGCTGTCTTTCATTCCGAGGTGCTTGTCAAAAATGTATCCTCGTGCCAGAAGCGCCTTGGGAGCATATTCGCTTTCCGGGAAGCTGTCGATTACCATCTGGAATTCATAAAGGGCGGTATCCGGGTTTTCGAGTTCGAAAACATATAATTCCGCCAGCTGGAACTGGCTCTGCGCGGCGCCCTCCAGATCTTCCGCCGTTGCCGCCTGTCGATATTGAGAAAGCTTTGAAATATTTGCACTTCTTTCCAGGGCCATCTGATAAACCTCAGAACGCCTATTGGCGGTCATCGAGGAGTCATACATCATTTTTGCCGTTTCCAGGTCGCTGAGTTCCAGCATATAAATCTCGCCCATCCTGTAATAGGCGCGCGCTGCAGATTCCGACCTTTGAAATTCCTCCGTGATCTGGGCATATTCGTCAACCGCGGCCTCAAGATCGCCCTTGATCTCAAGCGCCTCGGCCAGTTTGAGCCTGATCATACCCGCAGAGGTGTAAAATTTTTCATCCTTGGATAATTTTTCGAATATTGCATAACCGGAATCAATCATATCAAGCGCATAATAAGATTCACCCGCATTGAATTGCGACTGAAAATACAAGCTGTCAGAGGGGCCATAATCGGCAACATTCAGGTAAGCATTCTTTGAGGCCTCATAATTTTCCAGGGAATCATAGGCCTGGCCAATCTTGAATTGCACCCGAGGAGCCAGATTGGCATCGGCATACTTCTCGAGATAACTCGTATAGTATTTCACGGCCTCCTCAAAATTACCCTCATTGAATTCGATTTCGCCGATCATATACTGCGCTTCGGCCTTCCATTTCCTGTTTTTTGTGACCGAATCGACCTGTATGAATGACTGGCGGGCAAGGATATATTCTTCCTGTTTAAGTCTGCATTTGCCCAGATAGAAGAGGGCCCTGTCATAATAATCCGATTCAGGATAGGCCGCCAAAAGTTCACGGAATTTGCGTTCTGATTTGGAAAAATCACCCAGATGGTAGTAGGATTTGCCTATAATATAAAGTGCGTCATCAACATACTTGCTGTCGGGGTGATCTGTTATCACTTTCAGGGATTTTTCTATTGCCGCCTGATATTGATTGGCGGAACCTCCGACCGCCTCATCGGAGCCCTGCTTTTCCCGCCTGTCCTCAGCCTCATTAAAATTTTTCTTGGCAAGATAGAAAGTGTTGAAATAAACACATCCTGAGAAAAGCAGCGTTATCGATATTACTATTGCTGTGAGTTTAAAGAATCTCATCTTGAAACCAACCGTTGCTTAGATTATACTTTTCCATTAACCTTTTGGCAATAGCATACTCCTTTTTAGTTATACGCCTGGAAATCTGCGGATATTCATGCGCCCTGAAGGCCGGAAAATACTGCGACATCAGTGATATATACGTATTTGGCGATATTTTTTCTGAAATAAACTTGAATATCTCCTCTGATCTGGAGAGATTATTGGGTAGCACCAGATGCCTGATAAGAAGTCCGCGGGTGGCGACATCATTTTCATCGGTCTGCAGATCACCCACCTGCCTGTGCATCTCTGCAATAGCTGCCCGGTTGATCTCAGGATAATTTGGAGCGGAGGAATAACATCCAGCAGCATTTTCATCGCCATAGCGCATATCCGGCATATATATCTCAATCAAACCTTCCATCATTCGTAATGTCTCGACTTTGTCATATCCTGAGGAATTATATACTATGGGTATCTTCAGTCCTCGATCGCGGGCAGTAACGATGGCATCGGCGATTTGAGCATTAAAATGGGTAGGGGTGACAAAATTGATATTGTGCGCCCCGAGTTCCTGCAGGCGAAGCATTGAATCCACCAGAGTCAGGGGCGAGACCTCGCGCCCGTTTTGCAACTGGCTAATCGGGTAATTCTGGCAGTAAATGCAGTTTAAGTTGCAGCCTGTGAGGAAGATAGTCCCGCTACCGTTAAACCCGGAAATGGGCGGTTCCTCGCCGAAATGCAGATTGGCTGACGAGATTTTGATGCTATCCGTTTGTCCGCATATGCCTGTCTCGCCCATGGTTCTATCCACATAACATTCACGGGGACAGAGATCACAGTCTTTCAAACGCTGCAGCAGTAACTTTGTGTTTTTTCGATGAGTTGAGATCATGGTTTCCAATATTATACGTCGATTCCGGCAGCCATAAGAAGCCGGGGAAGAATTTCTCCCGAGGGTCCCAGAAGAACCTCGTCAGCATACGTGGAAAGCTCTGTTTCTTGAACGTTGATTTCTACCAGATATGCCCCTCTCTGCTTGGCTGCAATCGGAAGCCCGGCAGCAGGATATACTATGGCAGAGGTACCCACCGAGAAGAAGAGGTCACATTGAAAAGATTTTTTGTGAGCCTCGGCAAAAACGTCCGCCGGCAGCATTTCACCGAACCAGACGACATCAGGACGGATCATCCCCCCACAATCGCACTTGGGGATAGCATCTCCTTCCTTGAAATCCAGCCTGCTGATCTGTTTGCCGCAGTTGAGACATTTGTTGCGCATGATGTTGCCATGCACCTCGAGCACATTCCTGGAGCCGGCTCTTCTGTGCAAGGAGTCGACATTCTGGGTAACCAGGCAGAAATCTGAGAATTGCTCTTCCATTTTTGCCAGGGCATAATGGCCCGGATTGGGTTCGATATTATCGACAATGTCCCGCCTGTGCTGATACCAGGCCAACACAAGATCAGGATTAGAGAGAAAAGCATTGACCGTGGCAAGTTCCTCAGCCCTGAATTTCCTCCAGATTCCCTCTTCGCCGCGAAATGTGGGCACACCGGATTCGGCCGAGACCCCGGCGCCGGTAAGGACACAGATTTTGGGGTCTTTTTTCAGCAGTTCAATTAAAGTTTCCGAAAACATAGCAGAACAATATGCCTTATATGAAATATTTAGTCAAGTTATTTACGGATCAGTAATTTATACAAAAATTACAGTTTTATAGTTTATACACATTTATTATTGTATAATCAGGTGAAATGGGAAAAAAATCGAAAAATATGGCAATAATTTTACTGCTGACAGGAATAATCATGGCTTCTTCCGTATCCCTGTCCGCTCAGGACAGTCTTGTGATCGAAAAGCGCAAGAGCCATTCTCCTACAGGAGCCTTATTGCGCTCGCTGGTGATTCCCGGATGGGGTCAGCTTTATAACGACAAATATATCAAGGCCGGCTTGATCGCCGGGCTGGAGTCATTTCTGATTTATCAGACCGCTTATTATTGGGATAAGACCTCAACTTATGAGGATCTTTATACCAGCGACACAAATTCTGTCACACGACTTGATAAATTTCTGCAGTACGATCGCTACCGCGACCTGCGCAATCAACATATCTGGTTCCTGGGAATAACCGTTGTGTTTTCGATCTTTGATGCTTATGTCGATGCGCATTTGAAGAATTTCGATGTCGATATCACGCCGGATTTTGACGAAAACAGGCAGGACCTGACCCTGTGGTTAAATTTGAGTCTGCATTATTAGTCCGGATTGTCGCAGATTCTGCATTTTGTTCCCCTAATTTTTGATTATGGCTTGCGTCCACCTGACATGGAACTATATTCACCTGAATTGTTATATTATTTGGCGATATTTAAAAGGGGACCGTGTTATCGGGATATGCAGATTTGGTTATCCTAAACTGCGATAAAGTGCTGTCAATTACATACGATAAGTAAGATATGGGGTAAATTTGTCGGAATGCCCGGTTAGAAAAAATAGGATTTGATGAATGAATGACAAGCCTGTATTCAGTATTAAAGACTGCACGTTGATTACCCGTATGGCCGGTTTGGATTCGGCCCTGAATATTCGTGAGATGCGTGAGCGCGTGGCGATTTGTCCCATTGAATGCCTGTACCACCATTACTGCGAGACAGTAATCCGACCCACATTCGACGATCCAGAGTTTCGTAATGATTTTTCTATCTGGTGTTCCACTCATCTGGGAGACAAAAAACTGGCCGAGCAGCTTGGAATATTAAATCCTTATGATTTCAACAATCTGGAAGAGCTGCGGATTAAGATGATGGAAGTGATTGATGAACGCTTAAGCGAACTTTATTACATTCCCTCTGCTCAAATCGGGGAGGACTTTCAGTTTATGCGGGCTGTTACCGTGGTATTCGACACAGGCAAGCAGATCCATTCTCCCGATGATCTGATCCGCCACATACCCTTCATGAGCGACAGCAGTCTTTATTACCACTTTGTCGAGGCTCACCGCCGGACTCCGGAGAGCACCGATGACTTCACAGTCTTTTTGAAGGATTTCAATCATGAATACCAGCCTCTGATCGAGGAATTTGCAAAAATAGATTTTTACTTTTTAAATCTTCATGAACTCCGTTTGGCTCTAAAGAAAGCTATCGAGTCAATTGTCGGTGCGGAGGTGCCTGGTGCCTAAATCGCTACTGGATTATGAAGAAATAGTCGGCAAGATCAATATCTCCATTCTGCGTCAACTGGCCGATAATCTCAAGGGAGCCAAAGTAGTACATGTAAACTCGACTCGTGTAGGCGGGGGTGTGGCAGAAATACTGGACTGGCTCATTTCTCTCATGAATGAGCTGGGACTGGAAGCGTCATGGGAGGTAATCTCGGGGCCCCCGGAATTTTACTTTACCACCAAGACATTTCATAATGCCCTGCAGGGAAAACCGGCATCCCTCACCAAGACTATGGTGGAGGCCTATGAAGAGACCAACAAGCAGACCGCCGAGAGACTGCGGGGCACGCTTGAGGATGCGGATTTTGTGTTTGTTCATGATCCCCAGCCGGCGGCACTTCTTGAGTATTGTGCCAACCGCAAGGGGAAGTGGATCTGGCGCTGTCATATTGACGCCAGCAGACCCTACAGGCGAGTCTGGAAATATCTGCAAGAAAAGGTGGAGAAGTATGACGCCAGTATTTTCTCCATGCCCAGCTTCGCCCAGCGCTTACCGCATCCGCAGTTCATAATAGCGCCCAGTATCGATCCGTTATCAGATAAAAACTGCGAACTTGAGCCTGCCGAAATTAAATCCGCTCTGGAAACCTATGGTATCGAGAATTCAAAACCGGTTCTGACCCAGATATCCCGTTTTGACCGTTTCAAAGATCCCATTGGGGTAATCCAGGCTTTCAATATGCTCAGGGAGACAATCGATGCCGACCTTATTCTGGCCGGCGGAGGGGCCACCGACGATCCGGAAGGGCAGATGGTTCTGGAGGAAGTTCTTGAGGCCGCCAACGGCGACAGGCAGATTCATATCCTGAATCTCCCTGGAAACGCTCACAGGATGATAAATGCTCTGCAAAGGTCCTCGACTATAGTCCTGCAAAAATCTCTGCAGGAGGGTTTCGGTCTGACTGTGACCGAGGCTCTGTGGAAGGAAAAACCGGTTATCGGCGGAAATGTGGGCGGAATCAGGCTGCAGGTGCACAATCATCATACCGGCTTTCTGGTGAATACCCCCGAAGGAGCGGCCCTGCGCATGCGTTATCTGCTAAGGCATCAGGAAGAACTTGAATATATGGGCAAGACCGGCAAACGCTTCGTGCAGGAGAATTTCCTGCTCACCCGCCATTTGCGTGAATACCTGACTTTGATGCTCGGTTTGAGAAGAGGGCTTGCCAACTATCTGATAACTGAGTAAATTGCCGGGAATGCAGACTTTAAGGGAAAACTTCGATCTAAACCGATTCTTCTCCGATCTCAGCAGGGCCAAACGGCCGATTCTTCTGCTGGATTATGACGGCACGCTGGCTCCCTTTCAGGTGAATAGAGACGAGGCTGTCCCATATCCCGGAGTGCGGGAAATCCTGAATCAGATGTTGATGGCGGATCATACACGTGTGGTGGTCATAAGCGGCAGGCGTGTAAGCGACTTAACCGCATTGCTCGACCTAAACAAGCTTCCGGAAATCTGGGGTTCTCATGGCAATGAGAGGTTGCTTGAAGATGGGAGCTACATTCTTGCTGAGTTGTCCGAGCAGGAACATGAAGGCCTTAAGATGGCCCGTAAATGGGCCAAAGACACCCGATTTGAAGATATTCTGGAGGAGAAGCCGGCAAGTCTGGCTTTTCACTGGCGCGGGCTGGGGAAGGAGCGGGCAGCTGATATAAAGAAAAAGGTCCTTGATAAATGGGAGCCTCTCAAAGAAAATTACAATCTCAAACTGCTCGATTTTGACGGCGGGATAGAAATAAAAGTTGCCGGGCGAAATAAAGGGGACGCGGTTAATAGAGTTCTGAATGAAATTGATGAAATCGAGGAAATCGCTTATCTGGGTGATGACTTTACCGATGAGGATGCTTTTAGAGCATTGCAGGGCAAGGGACTATGCGTTTTGGTGAGGCAGAAAAAGCGTGATACCTGTGCTGATTTATGGATAAAACCGCCTGAGGAACTGCTCGATTTTCTGCATCGATGGCATGCAGTCAGAAGTTCACAGACTCCATAGGAAAAAAATTTTACGAACAATAATTTTTAAGGGGCGTTACAATTAATAAAGGGTTATATTACAGTTTGGAAGT
>JAABVY010000219.1:10204-19005 GCA_011777135.1 Candidatus Zixiibacteriota bacterium
ATTTGCATTATTTAATTTGTATTTTACAGGAGAATCGTTGCTCTAAGTAATAGATAAAAACAATTCAATAAAACATGGACTGTTTTGTCATTTAATAAAGGGAAGCGGGAAAAATGGATAAAATAACATGGAGGAGAAGTAAAAGGAGGCTGTTGGTTGTTTCCAATCGGCTGCCGATTTGCATAAAGTCCGATGGCGGCCGTATGGAGATTCAGCCGGGATCGGGGGGACTGGTGACTGCACTGGCGCCGATAATCCGTAATACCGGAGGAGTATGGATTGGATGGCCGGGATGTGAATTGACTCCCGAGGTAGACAGGCTTATTCGCAACTACAACATCGAGCACCTTTTCAACCTGCAGGCAATAAATATTTCCGAAGAGGAAGTGGAGAATTATTATCGCGGTTTTTCCAATGAGGCTGTCTGGCCGCTTTTTCATGATCTGTTGGGACAATGTAAGTTTGAAGGGGAACATTGGGAATATTACAGGAATGTCAACCGGAGATTCGCGGAAAAAATCCTGGAGATAGCAGAACCGGGTGATCTTATATGGATTCATGACTATCATCTTATAATGGTGGCTCATTATCTCAGGCAGATGAATGTGCAGCATCCGCTGGCTTTCTTTTTGCATACACCTTTCCCAAATTATGATCTTCTGCGCAGACTGCCCTGGAAGGATCATATTATCGGGGGCCTTCTGGACTACGACCTGATCGGATTTCAAACCAGGCGGGACAGGCGGAATTTTTGCCGCTGCGCTAAGGAATTAATACCCAGCCTTGATATCAAGGCTTTTTACCGGCACTCGAATGTGCACTATGGGCGGCGTGAAATCAAGGTCGGCAATTTTCCGATCAGCATTGATTTTTCCGAATTCAGTGATGGAGCCCGGGCTGAAGAGGTCGAAAAGGAAGCTAACTATCTCAAGCAAAAATGTCAGTCCAAGAGCCTTGTGCTGGGTGTCGACAGGCTGGATTATACCAAGGGCATTCCTGAACGTTTCTTAGCCTATGAGCGTGCGCTGGAGAAATATCCGGAATTGCGGGGAAATATCTGTCTCTTGCAGCTGGCTGTTCCCAGCCGTTCGCATCTGTCAGCCTATCAGGATATTCGCGAAACGCTGGAATGGATGGTGGGGCGTATTAACGGCCGTTTCTCAGAATTTGGCTGGCAGGCGATCCAGTATATTTACCGTTCAGTCAGCCGCACCGAACTTCTGGGATTCTATCGCGCCTGTGATATCGGGCTTTTAACGCCGCTGCGCGACGGTATGAATCTTGTGGCCAAGGAATTTTGCGCCAGCACTGTTGATAATAACGGTGTGTTGATACTGAGCGAGTTTGCGGGAGCATCCGAACAGCTTTCCAAAGGTGCGATAATGGTAAATCCCTACAACAGGGAGGAAACCGCGGATGCAATCTACCAGGCCTATAATATGGATTTGGCGGAACGAGCCAGACGGATGAACATTCTGCGATCGGAAGTCAAACGCAATGATATCTTCCGCTGGGTGGAATGGTTCCTGTCATCGTTTCGTGAGTATGAAAGGGAAGAGGCGGCCAGCGCAATTCATCCTAATAATAGGCAGCCTGTACGAAGCCGTGTTGAATCGGCGGTTATAGAATCTATTAGAAACGGCGGCAATCATTATGATACCGACTAAATTACTTTGAGATTGGCGTATTTCGCAAACAGCTTCTTTTTGCCTCCCCATCTGAAATGCACTTCCACTGTAGTGCTGTCCGATGATCCGGTTCGTGAGATAATCTTACCCTCTCCCCAGGTGGGATGAATAATACTCTTTCCAACCTTCAAATTCCGGTATTTATCATTCGGTGCAATATATGATTGTTCATCATCATAATCCGGCTGTGAACTGGTGCGGGTTCCGGAATATGATGAGCCGAAGGTTTGATCTTCAAACTCAATACAATCCTCGGGGAGTTCATCGATGAAACGGGATTTGATTGACAGCATTTCTCCGAATCGCATGCGTCTTTGTGCATAGCTTAATGTCAGGCTCTTTTCCGCGCGCGTAATACCGACATAAAAGAGCCGGCGTTCTTCCTCTAGCTCCTCAGGTTTCTCCATACTGCGGGAAAGAGGGAATAGCCCCTCCTCGAGACCGGTTATAAATACTTTTGGAAATTCCAGTCCCTTGGCGCTGTGCAGCGTCATCAGGGTAACCGCATCCTGTGAGCTGTCCCAGGTATCGACATCGGTATAAAGCGAAATCTCCTCCAGAAAACCCTCGATTGTAGCGTTTTCGACTTTATCACAATATTCCTGCACCGCAGCGATCAACTCGTCGATATTTTCTTTTCGGGATTCGGCTTCGATCTGATCGTATTCGCTGAGGCTGTCAACGATTCCGGTGATTCGAGCGGCTGTCTCTGTAAGTTCCACCGGTGCCTGTTCCTTTTTGGCTTTGATCAGTTCCTTATATATTTTTTGAAACTGCTTTGCTCCTTTTTGAGCAGCTCCCTTGAGGAAATCGAGGTCATCAGCTTCTAATAGCAGCTCAAAAGGCGAGGTCGAACGGCTGACCGCAGTCTGCTCGATACGTGCAATATTGATCGGTCCGATGCCGCGTTTAGGAAAGTTTATTATTCTCCTGAAGGATTGGATATCATAGGGATTCACCAACATTTTCAGGTATGCCAGAATATCCTTGATCTCCTTGCGCTGATAAAATCGGATGCCTCCGACGATTGTATAGGGGATGAACCTGTTTTTGAGCGATTCCTCCAGCGCGCGGGATTGGGCATTGGTGCGATATAGAATCGCTATATCTCGCCTTTTATAATCAGCGGATGCGACCAGATTCTCTATATTTTCACAGATCATTTCAGCCTCATTGCGGTCGGATTCGACCTTGATCAGTTTAACTAGTTCCCCCTCTTCGCCATCGGTCCACAATGTTTTGCCTTTCCGAGATCGATTATATTTTACGACCTCGGACGCAGTTTTCAGGATCATCTTTGTGGAGCGGTAATTCTGCTCCAGTTTTATTATCCGGCAATCCGGGAAACTTGCTTCGAATTCCAGGATGTTCCTTATATCCNNCAGAATTTTCACCAGCAGGAATTGCACATGATTGGTGTCCTGGTATTCATCGACCAGAATATGCTGAAAGTGATTCTGCAGTTTGTCGCGCACATCCTCATGATTCTGCAGAATATAAACTGTCCAGAAGAGAAGATCGTCAAAATCGAAGACATTGCTCCTGCGCAATTGCTTCTGATACTCTTTGTAGACTTTCGAAACTATCTTGTTGAAATAAGCTGCCGCTGTCTTTTCGTATTCCTCCGGATCGACCATGATTTCCTTGGCGCGGCTGATATATTCCGCCACTGCACGAGGAGCATGGGTCTTAGTAGATATATCCAGGGAATCCATGCAGCGCTTGATCAGGTTCAGGGAATCATCCTGATCGTAGACCCCGAAGTTTTTCTCATAACCGATTCGGTCGGCATAACGTCTCAACACCCTGAGGCAGAAGGAATGAAATGTGGATACCTGCATCTGATCAGAGGATGGTCCCACCAAATCAATGAGCCGGCTCTTCATCTCATTGGCAGCTTTATTGGTAAATGTTACCGCCAGAATCCTGAAGGGGGAGATGTTTTTTTCCCGCACAAGGTAAGCTGCTTTATAAGTGAGAACCCGCGTTTTACCGGACCCGGCGCCCGCGAGTATCAGAAGCGGGCCGTCGGTGTAAACTACCGCTTTTAATTGCTCCGGATTTAAGTCGAGTTTGATTGTTTCCAGGAACTTATTCATGATTCGCCTAATATATCTAAATACGATGAGCCGTCAATCATGAAGCACAATTTAATTGCCTATAAAGAGAATTTATAGTATTTACATGCAATATGCCTGAATTACCTGAAGTCGAAACAGTTGTCAGAGGTCTGCGGGGCTGTATTGCCGGAAAGACGATACGCGATATCGAGTATTGCGCACCCCATCTGCGCAGACTGAACCTGCGCGGTTTTGCAGGAAAAGCCGCCGGGAGGATTATTGATTCAATAGACCGAATCGGTAAGAACATATTTATAAATCTTGATGATGGCGCGGTTTTTCTTGTTCATCTCAGGATGACCGGTAGACTTTTGTACTGCGGTCAGGCAATTCCGCAGGATAATCACAATCACCTGAAGATGAATTTTGTAAATAACGGCGAGGCACTGGTCTTCCGAGATGTGCGCAAATTCGGGCATTTCATCTATATTCCGGCCCTGAAGAGATCTGTCTATCTTCAAAGCATGCAGCTTGGAGAGGACGCTTTGAAGATTGATGTGGAAAGTTTTGTTAAAATCCTGAAATCAAAATCGCGCATGATCAAACCATTGCTTCTGGATCAGTCCGTTATAGCCGGTCTGGGGAATATTTATGTCGATGAGATCCTGCACAGTAGTAAAGTTTATCCGAAAAGGCTGTCCTCCCGGATTGCCAGCCGAAAACTGCGGGAGATGCATGCAAATATGCAAAAAATTCTCGCATTTTCGATCGAAAACATGGGTACCACATTCGATTCTTTCTCGGGAGTAAATTCGGAACCTGGGAGAAATCAGAATTATCTTCTGGCTTATAATAATGCCGGTAAATTATGCAGTCTGTGCGGAAAGAGAAAAATCAAGAGGATTGTGGTGGCACAAAGGGGCACCTTTGTCTGCACAAACTGCCAGCGCCCATAGCCCTTTTCTTGATTAATTGAATTAATGTAAGACACTCAGTTGGCAAAGTGTGATCTGAAATCGAGCATCAGATCATCATCCGCATCACTTGCCGCAATATACCAGTATTTGCTGCAATTCCAGAGCAAGAGCCTGTGGTCGCCGATCTTGTAATAGTAGGTGCTCTCATCACCCGGGACTTTCCGCAAACCATCTGGCCGGGTAAAATCGTCGATTTCCATTACAAAAATCGAAACCTGATGACCATGTATATCATAGACTATCTGTGCGCACGGTCTTTCATCATCATCAGCGACTTTTCCGCCACTCGGAAGGCAATCCATGTCCTTCAGGAAAATGCTCTTTGGAAGCTTCATCTTGGACGAAAGGCATGAATCGATCATCTGCGGATCATCTGTAGTAATGTCCAGCGGATTTTCCCCTCTGACGGCCAGGTCATGATTCTTTATGAAATTATCTGCCCAAACAGTCGGATTTGAGTTGGTCAGATAAAGGCCGAAAGCTATTACGGCAATTATCGCAAAGAATCCCACAGCAAAAACCGGCCGCCTAAATAGAAAAAAACGCTCAGAGTTTCCCTTTGTTTTTTCGGGGGATTCTTCCGGCTCTTCTCCTAATTGTTCAATGCGGTGTTTTACCTGCTGTTTCAGACGATCAACAGCGCTTGTCTCCTGCTGCTCCTGCTGACAGCACTTTTCCCGGAGAAACTGATTGAGATGTTCCTCGAAAGTGTAAGTTTCAAAGCAATGCTTACATTGGGAAAGATGTTCTTTCACTTCTTCAACTGACTTGTTATCAAGCTGGTTGTCAAGGAAATCATAGAGTAGCTTCAATGCTTGACGGCACTTCATTATTCTTCACCCTTCACAGATTTATTCTTTGTTTTCAAAAAACCATTTCTCACTGCATAATCCCATAAGCTCTTCTGCAAAAGCTTGCGCCCCCTATGCAACCTGGACTTGACGGTGCCAAGTTGAAGACCTGCTATTTCCGCTATTTCCTGATAAGAGAATTCCTCCAAGAATGCCAGAACCACCACAATTCGAAAATCATCGGGCAGCTCCTCAATGGCCCTTTTGACATCATCGTCAAAAATCCTCGAAAATAGAGACCCTTCCGGATCGCCGCCTTCCGTCTTTTGAAATTTCAGCTGGTGGTAAAGGTAATTATCATCAACATCCTCATATGACATGGAGGTCGGTTTTTTGCTTTTCTGCCGATAATCATTGATGAAAATGTTCATCATTATCTTGAAAAGCCAGGCCTTTATGTTAGTGCCTTTTTCAAATCTGTCGAAAAATCTGTAGGCCTTTAACAAGGTCTCCTGTACCAAATCCTCCGCGTCTTTGGTGTTTTTTGTCATTCTGAGGGCAGTTCGATACAGCGCATCCGTATGATCCATGGCTGTAACTTCAAATTCCCTCTGTTTCTTGTGATCGTCCGACTTACTCACAGATTAATAAGTTGTTTTCAGCCAGAGTGAAGAGTCACACTTCTGACTAAAACAACAACTCCTCCAAGTTTTAAGTTCCCAAAATGTGCCCTATAAAGATAAAACCTTAGTTAACTTAATCAAGCCATTTTTTGATTGGTATTTTCAGGATGAGTGGTTACAGCCCGTGCTTTTTGTCTCACCCTCATCAGTCTCTCAAACAAGATAAATTTGTCAAGGATATTATACTACAATACTCCTCCTTTGGCAATCTTATTTTTATACTCATCAAACCCCAAAAAGGTCAGAACAAACTTAATAAAAATAGTCTTATTTTTCATGACAAAATTGCAGGTGCTTTCCAATCTGTTTATTTAATTGACCTTACAAGTTCTGGTACGAATTCTTCAAGAGTTTTGGGTGAATAATTAAATTCTGGGGGGATGCTCTGGGGATTATATTTGAAATTTGCTCTTTCAAAAAATTTGAACATGGCCAGGTAATCATCACAAAATTTATCCGATATTCCGAACCCGGAATATACCTCGCGGAACTGCTCATCTGAAACACGCATATACTTTATCATCCTGTTCAGGTTTTCCGAAATCTCCATGGCAATATCGAAAAAACTGTATTCAATCCCGGGCATTTCGATTATTTCCCAGCCATTCGGGCCGCGTTTAAGAACTTTAAATGCAATTTCGGCAATATCATCAACCGAAACATGCGGTATTTTGATATTGCCCGGCATGGGATAGGTGAAGAATCCGGCCGAGGAGACGGTTTCCAGGAAATTATACATATTTTCGAGGAAATTGCCTGGTCTGGTCACGGTAACCGGAACTCCTGCATTTTTGAGATCGGCTTCGATTTGAATCTTGGAATCGATTAATGCTGATCCGGTGCCCTTATCCGCGCCCAGCGAACTTATAAAAACCGCATGCTTGATATCAGCCGCCTTAAGGGCTTCCGCATAGTTTTTGCCGACCTGGATTTCCTCTTCATAGTGTCTGCCGCTGGTCGGATCACCCTGCACCAAAAGAAAGGCTCGATCGCAGCCTTCGAAAGCTCGGAGGCAGGAATCTCGTTCCAACAAATTTCCAATCACCGGTTCAGCATCCAGCTTCTTGAATCCCTCGAGTTTCTCCTCGCTCCTGGATACAACCCTGACCCGCTCTCCTGAGTCTATAAGATGTTTCGTCAACCGGCTTCCAATTTTTCCGGTGGCCCCGGTCACTAAAATCATTTCGGCGCTCCTGTTTCAATTAATCTAAATAACAGGCCTATAAAATCTATGCCAAGGTAAGCAATATAATTCGCCAGGCAAGCGAAAATGGAGATATCTTGCGCAGATTGATAGGGGGTGTTCAATAAAATGCTATAAAGGCTGTTAAAACTCGGAATTATATGACCGATAAGATCAATGATAGCTATAGGAGCTCAATGAGGACTTTAGAATGCTTATATGGTGTATAATATTGTTTTCGCTGGGAATCGGCGCTTTTCTGGACAGTCTGTTTAATTATGGCGATATTTTCAGGCGTGTAAATTCGGCCCTTTTCATGCTGATTACCCTGGGACTCCTTGTCCGCACAACCACCAAAATGAAAGCCCGCAGGCTGGAAAACTACATCGAGAAAGTCGATGATCTCANNAATAAGAGGCAGGCAGCTGACCAGAACCATGTTAATCGGCCTGTGAATTGAATTGATTGAAAGGGGATACGCAACTGTGGAAAGTATCAAAAGAAAATCACGAGAAGTTCCCAACGATTATTTTCTGGTTTACGAACATCAAAAAAATGAATTCATGGGACGCCTGTTGAATATGTCCCTGGGCGGTATGATGCTGGTCTCCGAGGGGCAGGTGGAGGTCGAAAAAACCTTCAGCTGCCGCATGAAATTGCCGGAGGTTATATATGGTCATGATTATATTACCTTCGAAGCCGAGAGCAGATGGTGCAAGCTGAATAACAACACCAGAATGTATGAGACCGGATACCAGCTGAAAAATGTCTCGACTGAAGTCGAGAAAATGATCGCTATCCTCATGAAAATCTGGAGTTCCGCAAACGACAACAGTCCGAAAACATGGCCCATGAAATTCTGATGGAATAGCTTTCTTTATTCTGCCGTATCACTGCATCGAATTTTTCCCGCAATCTTTTTTGCGGGATTTTTTTTGAAAATGTGCGGCGCTATTGTCAATATATTGTAAAACATTGTGGCGACGGATGCCCCTTAAAAGGCGGATGGGAGATCATGCGTCCTCTGGTCATTTTTATTGTTCTGTCTGTATGTGTTTTGAATAATCTCTATATATATGCACAGGATAGTAAATCTAATGAATCCGACATCTCTCCTCAGGATTCAACTGCTATAGATTCCGCAAATGCCGATTCGGC
Organism: Candidatus Zixiibacteriota bacterium; assembly: GCA_011777135.1. Lineage (GTDB taxonomy): Bacteria > Zixibacteria > MSB-5A5 > JAABVY01 > JAABVY01 > JAABVY01. Next base: position 18,745 of record JAABVY010000219.1, read on the forward strand.
TTCCAATTCCCATTATGAAGTCAGCCTGCGCATAGAGGAGATCTTCAGCACAAACAAGATAGGCCAGTTTCTGCAGCAGCAGAGATACAGGCTGAATTACAGTCTGGACAGCATACCGGAGGAGAAGATCGATGAGTATGTTGCCGATATGCGTGCACGGCGCTCGATCAAATCAACCGTGAACGGCATTTATAAGCCGATCCCCATGCGCGAATGGCCCTGGATTATGGAATTTTCGAGCAATGTCTACACCGGCTTCAA
>JAABVY010000294.1:0-3093 GCA_011777135.1 Candidatus Zixiibacteriota bacterium
TCGGATGACTATTTAAGAAAATACGAACTGGGTAAAGAGCTCCAGGAAGGTACGGCCAAATATATAGAAATCAAAAGCATATCGCTCATAAAGGGCCTCGAATCGCATTCTATGTTCGGCGATTCGATTATACATCTCGGTTTGCCTCAATTACTTCAAAAGGAACTGCAAGCCCGATTCTCGAGTAATTCGATCTCACCGGATGATATGCCTCGCAACCGCATTTACCCATTAGCTGCTATAGAATGTTATTTACTCGATTACCTTGGGATTGACTGGAAAGGCTCCCTGCCGGATTTTGAGCAGGATGTTTCATATGCTGACCTCTTCCGGCAAAAGCTCGATCTGGACTCCAGCGAATTTGACCGTCATGCGGAGCAATCAAAATCCAGATATAATTATCCGGTGCTTATCAAGTCGGCCTCAATGCAAATCAGAGAATATGCGAGAGGTTATAAGCAAGACTTGGAAGAGTTTGAAAAGTCTCGTGGCTTTAGGATAGAAATCACTCTTAATTCTAATGGAGTCCTCAGGTCGAGATCATCAGATGCAAGGAAATGGCTTATTGACAATGGCTCCAGGGAGTTTCGCAGTAACTTCAGGATATATTCCTTGAAAAAAGATGGGCTGCTGTTTCAACTGTATGATTCAGGGCTTCTTGAAGAGAATGATTGGGACACAAAAGAAAAGACTGTGATCTTTTATGCTGAAGCTGTTGACTCTATCATTTTGAATGAAGAGCCAATTGAAGTTGGGAATGCCAGCAACCAGAATTTTGATAGCATTGAAATGCATGGCAGTAATTTCAATTTCGAGTATGACCAAAGCGGAAATATAAAGGTAGAAAACAGCGGGATCAAAATCGATCTATATAAAGTAAAATGAATCAGGTCATAAAAGCCAGGAAAGTTGAAGTGTTAGTTGCTACTTGACTTTAAGTATTCCGCTGCGCTATCCACAGGGAGTTTGTCCAGATCCACCATCTTATTAGCATGTCTCATCTCGCTATTAGTGATGCTGCCAATCAAAGCTTTAAGCTGATTGATCAGATTCCTATCTTGGGAGGATTCTGGCGAAAGTAACAGAACGGCATCATAAGGCGGAATTGCCTGACTTGGATCATCGAGCACCTTCAAATTGTAGGCGGCAATCCGGCCGTCTGTCGAATAGGCCGAAATCACCTCAACATTCCTTTCGTTTATCGCACCATACATCAGTGATGGATCGAAAGTGCGCAGGTCTTTAAAGTCCAGATCATATGTTCTTTCGAGCGATGCCCACTCAGGACGCGAAAAGAATTCATAGTCGCTTCCCATTACAAACTGCGATGATACCTCTGCAAGATCAGCTATCGTTTCCAGATTGTATTCATCGGCAAGCTCCCCTTTTACAGCCAGAGCGTAGGTATTTTCGAAGCCAAGAGCTCCCAGGCATAGAATACCGTGTTCATCATCCAGCCAACCAGTCATTTCCTGGAGTATTTGGGCTCGCGATGGGATATCCTGGCGCTTCATGACATTAGTCCAGATAGTGCCGGTGTAGTCAACATAGCAGTCTATGGAACTATTGGATAATGCTTCAAATAGAATAATGGAGCCCATTCCTGAACGTTGATCGGAATTATACCCCGCATCGATAACAATATCGGACAAGAGTTCCGCCAGAATATACTGCTCGGTGAAGGGCTTGGAGCCGATGGTTACCGTACCCAGTTTGTGATCGGGTCGATTTGATGATATGGCTGGCGATACTCCGGCCACCAGAAGCACTATAAGCGCTGCTAATGCGGCAATGCCCATCCTAAGGCTTCTTTTTGATGCCGCTACTTCTACTAATCTTGTAAGCTGGTCCAGCACGATCGCCAACATTGCCGCCGAAACACATCCAACTGTAATTGCAGAAAGATTCTGGGTTTGAAGTCCGCTGAAAATATAATTGCCAAGGCTGGTTGCGCCCACCGGCGTCGCCAGTGTGGCCGTTCCCACAACCCAGACTGTTGCAGTCCTTATGCCGGCGATGATTACCGGAAGCGCCAGTGGCAGTTCAATTTTAAATAATAACTGCATATCAGTCATGCCAATTCCACGCGCGGCCTCCACCACTGCAGGATCAACCCCAATAATGCCGGTGACAGTATTTCTCAGAATCGGCATGAAGCTGTATATTGTAAGGGCTACCAGCGCAGGCAGAAAGCCGATCGTACCCAGGATAGGAACCATCAGGGCTAATAGGGCTATCCCGGGTATGGTTTGTAAAATCCCGGCGATGGAAAGCACAGGCCATTGAAGGGATTTTACACGGGTTACCAAACATCCCAGCGGAATGCATATGAAAATTCCCAGCGCCAGAGCCAGCATTGTCAGGAGAAGATGATTTCCCAGATAATCGGGAAGCAGATCAAGCTGATTGCTAATGGCATCCCAGCTCATTTCCTGTCTTCCTTTTTTAATATCTCTGCCAGTTTCTCAGATTGCTGGCGGGGTGCATCAAGAAGCTTCTCGGCATACTTATTGTCAGCTTTTGACAGTAATTCCTTTGGTGTGCCCATGGCGACTATCTTACCCTCCTGCATGATCGCGACATGGTCTGCCAGTATCAGGGCCTCCATCAGGTCATGTGTGACCATGATGACTGTTACTCCGAGCTCTTTTTGGAGCTTTTTGAATTCATCCTGCAGTCCAGTCCGTGTAATTGGATCGAGTGCGCCAAACGGTTCATCCATCAACATCACCTCCGGACGCGCGGCCAGGGCCCGTGCCACTCCCACACGCTGCTTCTGTCCACCCGATAATTCCGAAGGCATTTTATGGGCATATTCATCAGCTGGTAGGCCGGTCAGTATCAGTAGTTCATGCACTCTTGCATTTATATCAGCTTTTGACCATCCCACAAGCTTTGAAACTATGCCGACATTTTCGGCAATGGTCATGTGCGGAAAAAGGCCGATCTCCTGGAAAACATACCCGATTCTTCTGCGAAGTTCGACTGGATTCATATCGAGGATATTTATCTCATTGACAATAATTTCTCCCGAGCTTGGCTCGATCAGGCGGTTTATCATCTTCAGGGTTGTGGTCTTGCCGCATCCCGATT
>JAABVY010000294.1:3133-10489 GCA_011777135.1 Candidatus Zixiibacteriota bacterium
GGTAGTTTATAATTGTAAACGCTATCCACGATATTTTTTAGACATAAAAAAGCTCCCGCGGCAGGACTCGAACCTGCGACCCGGTGGTTAACAGCCACCTGCTCTACCAACTGAGCTACGCGGGAGTATTTTTTATTGGAGCATAATGCTCTATTTCGGCCAATTATTATAAATAATTATGTCCTCTTGTCAAGCGCTTTATTCGCTACCTTTATGCGTTTTGCAAACGTCCAGATAAGGAATACAATCAATCCGCAAATTGTTCCCAGAATAGCCCCTACTAAGACATCAAAAGGATAATGCACGCCCACGAAAATCCTCGATAGAGCTATGACCGAGGCTGATATGATGAAGAACCACTTATATTTAGGATAGCGCCAGACCCATATCGCCGCCTGTCCGAAAGAGTTTGTGGCATGACCCGAGGGAAAAGATTTGCCGCTGGAGCAATCGATTAGCACATGCAGTCCCTCAAGCATCTTGCATGGACGCATACGTCCGACCAGAGGCTTGATGATACCTGATGATGCCTGGTCGGTCAGTATGACAGTCAGGACGAGCAATAAAGCCGTGATGCGGCCATACTTACCGCCGAAAATTGCGGCCGCCAGGGCAAATGACAGGAAGAATATTCGAACGAACCACTCATGCGTGATGATCGGCATAGCAAAGTCGAATACAGGATTTGCCAGCCTGACATTCAAAAAATACATCAGCTGATTATCGAGATTGACAATAAACTCAAGCATTCAGATAGTCCAGGTGTTTCCGCTATTGCAATCCCACAGTGGCCATATAATAATCCTCAGAGGGGAAATAATTCTGAGCGGCCCTGAGCACATCATCAACGGTCACGCCCTTTATCTTTTCTATATATTCATCCTGATAATTGTAACCAGGCCCCATAAATTCATAGAAAGTCATATAATAGGCCTGGTTAATTCTGGAAAGCTGCCTGGTAAGGGAGGAACCCCAGATTGAATTTATGGCCCTGCGCAATTCCTCCTCTGAAACAGGAGCGTCCTTCATTTTTGCGATCTCAGCCATGATTCCGTCGTAGGCCACCTGATAATTATCGGTACCGGTTCCCATAGTGACCAGAAACCATCCAAAATCAGGCGCTGTTGAGAGACCCGCACCCACAGAATAAGCAAGCCCCTGAACTTCGCGGAGCTCAAGAGCGAGCCTCGAAGATAATATCTCAGTGGCCACATCGAGTGAGGCATAATCAGGATTATTGACTCCAATCGTCGGCGTTCCAAGATATATATAAACCTGCTCCTTATCCATGGGGGTGTTGGATTTGACGATTCCAGTGGGTGTATTGGGAGCGGGGATTTCAATCGCCCCCAAAGATACCGGCTCCATCTGGCCGAAGGTGTTCTCCAGCTGGCTCAGGACCCGATCCGATTCCAGATTGGTACAAACAGTCATGATCATATTGTTGGGAGCGTAAAATCTCTTATGGTATGCTTTCAGATTATCGCCGCTGATAGTGGCGATTGTACGGGGCGTTCCCAACGGTACCTTTGAGAAGGGATGATCCGATCCGAACATCATTTCATAGAAGCTGTTTCTGGCTGTCTGATAAGTCGAGGCTGATGCCATTCCCAGCGCGGCCATTATCTCACGTTTTACGTTCTCAACCTCTGTGCTGTCCAGCGCGGGATGAATCATCATTTCAGATAAAAGCTCCAGCCCCTCGGATGCATATTCATCTATGGTCTCGAATTTAACAAAAGCATACTGCCTTGATGTGTACCTGTCATCATATGGAATATATGGATTATCGGTGACCGTAAGCTGTGCGCCGATATTGGCCAGTTTTTCAGATAAGGTTTCCTTATCGAAATTTTCGGTGCCTTTCTCAAGCATCCGGTTCAGAAAATCGGTTATACCATCTTTCCCCGGCGGCTCCATGGCGGAGCGGTTCTTGCCGAATATATTTACCGCGAATACCCTGGAATCCGGGCTCTGCTTGATTATTACCTCCAGACCATTTTCAAATGTGACTTTTTTAATTTCTGTGATATTTGTAGAGAGTATCTCATCTTCCTCTGCTTCCGCAGGTTTTACTAACGTGCCTATATATTTTGTGTCCGAAAAATATTTGCCAGNNAAATTCATAGCCAGTGGAAACCATCATGGGTGCGATAATGAATCCATAATAATGCAGTTTCTCACGCAGGTAGATTTCCTGTGTTTTCTTCGATACTATCATGCCCCGAAAGGCGTCATATGATGGGGTCAAAAGCTCCGGATTTGATAGAATCTTCTCAACCTCCCAGATAATCGCTCTGGCATTTTTCTCGGAATCCGTGGTCGCTGAAATCCTGAGCATTGAAAAATCTTTCTGAGTCTCCAGCGAGGCATATATAGAGGAGGCCAGACCCTTGTCCTCGATATATTTTGTGAGAGGAGAACCTTCCCCGGAACCAAGATACTCGACCAGCATGTAATATGGATAATAATCCGGATCAGTATAGTGCGGAGCGGGCAGGGCCAGGTCGACATAAAAATTCTTTGTATCGATTGTCGTCTCTTCGATCCGGCGATCATCGGGAATCATGAAATTGACCAGATCGATCTTGGGCATTTTGCCTTTTTCATAGTTGCCAAAAAATCGGTCGAATTTTTCTATCATCTCCTCTGTATCAAAATCTCCGATTATGAGCGCAATCATATTATTGGGGATATAGTATTTTTTATAGTATTCCAGAACATCCTCACGAGTCAAGGATGAGATGTGGTCTGCGGTACCCAGTACTGTGCGTGCGTAAGGAGTGCCCTCGAATACAACTTCATTGAAATAATAATCCGCCAGCGTGCTGGGGACATCATTCGATTTTCGGATTTCCTCTATTACGATTTTCTTCTCTTTCGGAAATTCTTCCGCGGGCAAAGTCGAATTAAAAAGCTGATCCGCTTGTATCGCCAGCCCGGTATCGATATATTCTCTGGGCATGAGTACCAGATAAGCGGTCAGATCTTTGCGCGTAAATGCATTTATATAACCGCCGTACTCCTTGATAGTCTCGTTCAATTCGATTCTGTCACGGTTGGTTGTGCCGTTAAAAAGCAGGTGTTCGAGGAAATGGGTCATGCCGTTGGTTTTTTCATTTTCATAGCGCGCACCCGCATTGACGAAGACAACCGACGTTATCATGGGGGAGGAATGATTTTCCTTTAAAACGAGCTTCATGCCGTTAGCAAGATTGGCATAAGTTGTCCCGTCATCACTTGCGGCATGTAAGAGGCTGGTGACGGTTAAAATCAGGAATAATGAATATATTATGATTCTCTTTGTGATCATTTCAATTCTCCCTTTGATAAATTTTTGTTGCTAACTCTGGCAATAAATCTAACTGCATTACTCTGTCAAGCTCTTTATATTGTCTATTAACGCTGCTCCGGGTGTATTTCAGATATGAAATTCAATAATATCACCATCCGCGAGCTGAAATGAATTCGTAACCCGCTGTCCATCAAACTTTCCCTCGCCCCAGACTTTCGCATATTGAAGTTTTTCGGCGAAGTCCTTGTGTATGCTCAGGGCAGCGTCCTCAACCGTTGCCCCGATTGGCAGTATGATGGGGTCTTTGTAGTCGACTTCCTTGCCGGGCGATTTTGTATAAACCCTGATAATTTTCAGCATTTCGAAAATACGGCTCTTGAACTGCTCTATATTGCGGTTGCGATGAACTGAGATGCCGAGGATTGGGAATTTTTCTCCATAAAACTCCTGCAGGATTTGAAAGATGTCAGGAGCTTTCTCTTCCCCGATTTTATTAGCAAGAATTAAGGTCTTCTTGCAGAAAACAGAATTTTCATATTCCTCCGGAATCGTCTCGCCCGTAAGGACAATACCGGCATCTTTTATGACTTCAAGAGTTTCATCAAGGCTTTCCAGCAGGTCATCTGCGGATACGTCCACAACAATCACAATCATATCGCCGTTACGGATCAGATTAGTCATCCAGCCGTCATAGGTTTCCTTGCTGACAGGGGGCATATCCACAAGCTGGAATTGGATAGTCTTGTACGGCATCATAGCCGGCATAGGCGTTCGGGTTGTGAAGGGATAATCTGCAATCTCCGGCTCGGTGTTCGTAACCAGCTTAACCAGCGAGGATTTCCCCGAATTGGGCGGCCCCAGGATTATTATCTGGGCTGCTCCATGTTTCTCAACATGATCGAGATAGGATGTCCTCCGGGCGCCGCCGCCTTTGGATTTTTTGCCTGATTCCAGCTTTTGCCTGATTTTGGACATGCGGGTCTTGATATCGGCACGCATTTTTTCGGTGCCTTTGTGCTTGGGGATGACCCGCATCATCTCCTCCAGGCAGGCCAGCCGTTCCTCATCACTGGAGGCATTGCGAAAGCGCTCTTCCGCCTCTTTATATTGCGGTGTTAAATTTGCAGGCATAAGACTATGTCAATTGTGATCGTTAATGATTTCCAGGATTTTATCCGTAAACTGCTCGGCTATAATCCGATGTCCGGTCTGGTTTGGATGACAATGATCCACGAACAGCTTTTCGCGTCCCAGCCGTTCGAAATCAGCCTTCAGATCAATTAACGGTAGATCCCTTTTTTTCGCAACTTTTTCTATAATATTATTATACTCGCTTTTAATCCGGAGCGAATTGTAGTCATAATCGCGCGCCATCCGCAGATAATAATCCGCAGAATCGGCCATACCTTGCTTCCAATATGTCATGCCGATATTATACATGATAGATGCATCCTCCGGATCATTCGATAGAGCTTTCTTTAAGTATGCATATGCGCTATCATATTTTCCACCCTGCCAGTATAGCACACCTATATTATTCCAATAAGCTGCATTGTCATTATTATCACGAAGCAGTCCCTCATAGCGGGAAATATTTTCAGCAATATCGCCTGAATCCGTATATGCTGATTGAAGTACATGCTGTGACCAGGGATCGATCTGGCCGTACTGTTCCCGGAACATCTCCCAGTCCAGTGCCAGGGACATCTTCTGCTCCAGCATTTCGCGCTGTCTTTCCGGCATAAAAAGCTGCCCGCTAACAGTATCCCGCCCGGTCGTGAAGACTTTGAATTCTACACCCGGCGGCCATGTCAGCGGAACCGGGATAGTGTTCAATATCACTCTGGCGCCGTTTTCTCTGCTTATATTTATAATATCATTGAGATTTTTTTCGAATCTTTGCGGCGGCACCCGCACCTGCAATTCCATGCCCTCATAATCCTGCATTTTGGATTTGAGCGGAATCAGGATACTTTTAAGCATCCTGTAAGTTTTGAAATTATTAAGTGCCTTTTTGAGGCCCATGTATTCCGATGCTTGCACCATCAATGCTGAGTCCGATAGATAACCATTATAAGAGGCATCATTATTTCCAAGATAGATGAGCACAATATCCGGCTGGTATTTCATGCCCTCCTCACGCAGGTAATCCAGTCCCTGCCGTGAGGTATATCCGGCGGTGGAAGCATTTATTATTTCCACTTCGCGATTGAGCTTTCTCTCCAGGAATTGCTGCAAAAGCCATACATAAGAATTATCCCAGTCCTTGAGCCCGATTCCAAGAGGAGTGGAGTCGCCCAGGAGAAGGATTCTCAATTTTGCGGCATCCTTTTCATAGGGAATGAGCCGCCCGGTCAGACCACGGGAATTTGTCTGCACAAAACTCTTGTTCAGGTTCGGCTTCATCGTCCATAAAAGCTCCGGATCGGGCTGGTGAATCCCCATAAATCCGGCAAACAGGTTTTCCTGCCAGCTGGCCGATGACTCGCTTTTTTCGAAGAGCTTCTGAGCGGGAAACAATCCCGCAAGACGCAGTATGATCTCCACTGCAATCAGGACCAGAACGGCCACGATGATACCGAAGCTGATTTTTTTTGAGAGCGAGATATTTCGATTTATTTTTCTGTTAGTCATTTCCATATCGTATAATAATTTAACTTGTGTCACAAGAGATTTCAAGCACTCTTTATGCTTGCTTTTGAATGCTCGCTTGTATTATACTAATTGAAATTCAGGAGGTTCAATGAAGAGAGCAGCTATATTTTTTCACATCATGATACTTCTGCCCGTGATATTAACGGGACAAATAGGTCTGGATATAGAAAAGACAGTACTCGATAATGGATTGACAATTTTGACTTATGAAGATCACTCCTTTCCGACAGTTTCATACCAGACTTTTGTGAATGCCGGTTCACGGGATGAGCTTCGCGCCGGCGCCACCGGAATTGCACATGTGTTCGAGCATATGATGTTCAGGGGTACGCCAACTCATCCGGATTATGATGAGGCTCTGGCATATATGGGTCCTCAGACTAATGCCTACACCGGCCAGGACTATACCTGCTACTACGTAAATGCCAAGGCCGAATTCTTGCCTGAAATCATTGCTATTGAGGCGGATAGAATCCGCAATCTCGACTTCACGAATGAGACCTTCCGGCGTGAGCTCGGACCTGTCAAGGAGGAACGCAGGAGGTTTATGGATGATGATCCCGATGGTTATCTGGAAGAACAAATTTATAGATTGGCCTATACCCGCCATACATATGAGCATCCGGTTATTGGCTGGCAGAATGACCTCGAAAAGAATATGACCTTTCGTGATGCCGCCGATTTCCGGGAGGTATTTTATTCTCCTAATTTTGTGACCATAGTTGTAGGCGGGAATTTTGAAACTGAAGAGGTACTCAACCTGATCCAGCAGCATTACGGCGACTGGCCCTCTCATCTCCCACCAATTGGCAGAGTTCGTACAGAACCGGTTCAAAAAAAAGAAAGAGCCCTGGAACTTACGTGGAAATCCTCTGAAATACCGGCTAAGGTTGCCATAGCCTATCATATTCCCGACCTCAACTATATGGATAATGATCTCCTTGCGCTTCAGGCCCTGGAGAGGATGCTATTTTCTGAATCTGGAACTCTACGGAAAAAACTCAAGGATGAGCTGGGTCTTGTGGAGTCAATCCGGGCCGATGCTGAGGGTATGAAGGATCCCGGATTGTTTCTGATCCGTATGAATCTGACTGACCCGAAGATTATTGACTCGACCTTGAATGTGCTCTACAGCCAGTTAGAGAGCATCAAGGAAAATGGTGTCTCCGAGGAGGATTTGAAGCGTGCGGTCAACAGCATGAAGGCCGATTATCTCTATCGGCTAAACCGGCCGGCGCGGATTGTGGGCACCATCGGCTACTATCATCTGGTAGGAGGGGACCATAAACTGATGTTCGAGTATTACGATCAGCTTGACACTGTAACTGTCGAAGATTTGCAAAAAGCCGCCGGGGAGTATCTGAAAGAATCAAATCGCAATGTGGTTGTACTGAAGCCCGCGGATG
>JAABVY010000294.1:10558-11775 GCA_011777135.1 Candidatus Zixiibacteriota bacterium
AAATCCCCGTGGACAGGTTTCCAGTGGTGCATTTTGCCATGGTTATCAAATCCGGCTCAGCATCAGATCCGGATGGTAAAGAAGGGCTGGCATGGTTTACCGCCAATCTTCTCAAGCGCGGATCAAAATCCTATAACCGTGAGCAAATCGAAGAGGGACTGGAGGATATCGGCGGCGAGCTGGATATCCGGGTTGAACGGGAGGTAATAGTCATAACCGGTAAGACTCTTCGAGATAACCTCGATAAATATTATGCGATATTTTCAGATATTATTTTCAATCCAGACTTTCCAGCGGACGAAGTCGCAAACTTGAGAACCGATCAGGAGCAGGCCATCAGGAACATTGTCCGCGATGATGCTCGTTTGTGTCATGAAGCTTTTCTGTATGAATTATATGCCGGTCATCCGTATGCTCATCCTGTGCAGGGGTACCTGACCAGCGCAGCGGATCTTACAGCGGATGACGCCAAGCGATTCTACAAAAAGCACTTTGTAAAAGGCAATGCCATCTGCGGACTGGCCGGGATGTATTCTCCCGAATTCGAGAAGCAATTTAAGAATGACATGAATAAGTTGAAGTGGGGGTCAGTGCCTGATGATGAGCGGGTAATTGTCCGGCCAGGCGAAATGAGGGTGATGCTGGTGGAGAAACCCGGACGCGACCAGTCACAGATTCGCATGGGAAAACTGGTTGATTATACTCGCAGAGACAGCATCTGGTATACATATCTTGCCGCCAACACATACCTGGGACAGCATCGCGAATCATTCGGCAAGCTCTATACCACCATCCGTTCAGAGCGTGGCCTGTCTTATGGGGCTTACAGTTATCCTGAACATTTCAGGCAATCGGGATGGTCCAAGAATCCCATGCCACTGACGCCATTTGATCCTCAATACTTTTCCATGTGGACCTACCCCAAGCGCATTAACACTGAGTTCTCGATCAAGATGGCCAAACATGAGCTGGATCAAATCCTGAGATATGGAATAGATCCCGGTGAATTGCAGAGATTTGTCTCATTCCAGATAAATCATTTTCCATTCCTGATCGAAACCGCTGAACAGCGGTTGTTGATGGAGATGGAGGAGATTTATTACAATCAGCCTGACTTTATCGAAAATTTTGAAAATAATCTCCAGGCTGTCAGCCATGCGAATATTTCCGATGTGCTCGATCGAAACTGGTCAAGCGATGATATCTTGATAGTTGTC
>JAABVY010000294.1:11829-18597 GCA_011777135.1 Candidatus Zixiibacteriota bacterium
AACCTCGCTGGAACTGCCCAGCGGAGCAACCGAGGCGGGCCTTGAAAATGTAAACAGCCTGGTCAAGAATATCAGCCTGGGTCTTGAAGCGAAAGATATTAAAATAATTGATGCAGAAAAACTTTTCAACTAGCCAGTTACGGCCCTTCCGGGATCGTGATGTTGTCTGGTATACGCCATTTCTGCCGTTTCTATGCGGTGGATTTGTATATCTCATGATCCTGCTTTCAGGGCGTATAGAAGCATTATTGAATCTTCCGGAAAGCTATATTCCTCATACCACCGGACGCAAGGCTGTCGGATCAGTGGTAGCTGTCTGCGGTCTGATATTCTTCACGCTCGGACTGGGAAGATCGCTTCTCTTTCTTCAGAAAAAGCGGGCCAGAAAATTTATCAAATCGGGGGTCTTCAAGTATTCACGTAATCCTTCGTCATTCGGCATGATGTCCACACTTTTCGGAGTCTCATTTATCATGGACTCGCTGGGATTATTTATTATAGCTTTTGCAATGCTGTTGTTCTTCACTGTCACAGTACATTTTGCCGACCGAATTATGTACGAAACCTATGGTGAGGAATTCTCTCTCTATAAAAAGACCACCCCGCGCTTCATTCCGAATTTTAATCGTCTGGTATGCAATATGTTCGGGCTGGAATGATTGAATTCCAGCCCGAGAGCACTTATTCTCTTTCTAAAGGGTTGAGTACGATAGGCTGCTTTTTGGCCTGCAGGGAGGCTTTCTTTAACTCCATTTCCTCAAAAAGAATAGAAGGTACAACGATCGAAGCCAGATTATTGAATGCGGCATCGAACATAATGGTGGTTTCCTCGAAATCATTCCCCACGGCCAGGATGTCCTTCAGGGCACGTTCATTGATATTGTCAAATTCCAGGCTTCGAATAGGAGTGACGCTTCCATCCTCAGCCGAGACCTTATAGGCGACAATTACTCTCGGAACTTCGCTCCCGCCCGCTGTCATGAATCTCATACCTTCATCCGGATTGCTGCGGCCGGAGAAATTCATGCGATCTATTATCAGACCATATTCCAGGTCCATCTCACGGCACATTTCAATCATCTGCTCTTTCAATTCTCCAGGCTTGTATGTTTCTGTCGACTGCATTATAACATTGCCCGGCTTGCCTACAATTTCTACAGCGCCGATCCTGCTTTGAGTAAGACGGCCGTGACCGTTGGACTGCTTTATTTTTTTGGTGGGTGTACGGCTCATATAGTAGTTTCGAAGTTTTCCATCTTCCACGAGCATTATTCTCTCCGCGGGTACACCATGATCGTCAAACTCATAATATCCCTTAAGTTTCAGTCCGTTATATTCCATCATAGTGGGATCATCCACAAAACTGATAAATTCAGGCATTATGCGGAAGTTGAGCTTTCTCACCAGGCGGGCATCCGTTAAATATTGGTCAAAGCGATTATCCATGGTTAACGGTTTGCGCGGATTAGAGATATTATCGACAAAAAGCTGGCTCAAGAGCTGTGCGCTGGCACGGGGAGTGAAGAGTACCGGTCCGATATAAGTATCAGTGGTCTCCGCATCGACCATTGCAGCCGATGTTTGGGCGAAATCATCGGCCCATTGCACCAATTCATCCCTGCTCGGGAAATCACCTAAATCATCCACGACAATTCTATCATATTCATAAACTGGTATCCCTTTCTTGTCCAGTGTGCTGGCTTCAATGAAGATGTAATGCACATGGCGTCCGCGTTTGACCCGGGTACCCTCAGAATTCAGGACATAACGATTCTCGGTTTTTGTATTGAGCTGCACCGATGATCGTGTGAACTGCGGATAATTCGTGAATACCGCCGACATAGCGGCCAGAGTCTCTTTCCATTCTGTGGTATCTGCTTCGGGGTATACATCGGGTTTGGTATCGATGACAACTTCAGCCTTCGAGAGGTCGGCAACTGTATCATCCGGAATAATGGACTGAAGCATAGCCCGCTTCCGGGCGATTGTCTCAACCGCGCGTTTGTACGCTTCATCGATCTGCAGCCAGGCCTCTTTGCGAAGAGGAATATAGGCGATTTCTATCGGCAGATTTGCCGTTGCCATTCCTGCGCCAAAGAAACTGGTCATAACATTGGTGTTGTCGAATTCATAACCCCCCACGCGCAGGTCAAGAAACATCTGATTGGCTTCCTGGCAATCGCATTCAATCACCGAGCCGTACTCGGCGCGGATTCTGCAATTGTCCTCGAGGTTGACCAGATAACCAAGAAAGTAGGGCGGCTCTTCATCTTCAAGACGCAGGTTATTGGTTGCCCGCTCCATTTCATCTGTCAAGGCCTCTATCAGCGGATCATCCTGAGCGTTGAGTCCCTGTGATCCCGTCAGGAAAAGTGTGATTGAAAGGAATGTGAGCATGATTTTATATTTAGTTGATTTCATCGGTCTTCTCCTTTATCCAGACGTTATTGCTGCTTGGTTAAGGGTGAGGGAAGGAGCGGGGGTCTATCCTGTGCCTTCTGGCTGCGTTCAATTTCGATTTCCGAAAGCAGCAGGCTGGGCGAGATGGCCGATACCGGCACCCATCCAGATTCGGCTCCGCAGGTGCCATTGAAGACATCGGGGTCATTTCCAGCATACATAATCTTGCTGAAACTTGTCAATGGAGTTCCGACAATATCGACTCCGCGAATCAGCTCCTCACGACCGTCCTCCACATATACCCTGTAAACCATCAGAGGGATGACCTTGAATGCCTGCGGAAGAAACCGTCCCGTGAATGTAAAACCTCCGGAAATATCCTCAAAGATCAAGCCGTATGGCTTGCCCTGCAGCTTGCACTCCTCGATTAGCATCTGCTTCAATTCGTCAAATTCCACACTTTTTTCAGATTCTATTATCAGACTGGCCTGGCGCGCTATGGGGGCGAATCCGACATGCTTTCTCCCATGTCCGTTTGAATGAGGGAAATTTTCTATAGGTGTGCGCGAAAGCATGAAGGTTTTCAGAATACCGTTGTCCACCAATGTTACTCTGCGAGCCTCGATTCCCTGGTCATCATATTTATAATAGCCGCGCAGGTCAATGTCGTTGAATGTCTGTAATGTTGGATCGCTGTATACGCTTATAAACTCAGGCAGAACCGTTTCGCCCACTTTGTCGGTGAAAGTCTTGCCTTCGGATTCGCTCTTCTGCCTGTGTCCTTCCATGCGATGGCCGAATATTTCATGGAAGAAAACTCCGCTCGCCCGTCCTGTCAGGATTGCAGGTCCCGAATACGGCTCGGCAAGCGGGGCGCTTTTCAATGCAACCAATTCATCAATCAGCCTGTTGATTGTAGAGATGACAGTATCATCATTTGGCATATTGCCGAAATCGGCCGCATCAAAACCCTCGAACCTTCTCAGGACCATGCCGTCATCGGCAGTACTGCTGCACATTATATTGAGGCGGATGAATTTCTGGCCGTCCTGTATCTTTGTGCCTTCTGTCGTAACCAGATAACTGTTGCGCGTTCTGGCCGAAAGGCTGACAGACGAATTTTCGATTTCCGGATAATTGCTGAATATTGAGCTGTATCGTACCAGCTTATCTTCCCATGTTTGCCTGTCATAGTCCAGAGTGGCGATGTCGCCGATGTGTGCTGCCGGTTCTTCACGAGAAAAATCATCCGACTGATCC
Organism: Candidatus Zixiibacteriota bacterium; assembly: GCA_011777135.1. Taxonomy (GTDB): domain Bacteria; phylum Zixibacteria; class MSB-5A5; order JAABVY01; family JAABVY01; genus JAABVY01. Next base: position 15,490 of record JAABVY010000294.1, read on the forward strand.
TCTGCCTCAACTTTAACAGTCGTTCCCGTGATAACATTGGTATACTGTTTCTGGGCTTCCTTGTACCTGCGGTCGGTTTCCTCCCAGATTTTCATCTTCAGGGCGATAGGATCGTTATCGAGCGGCAGATCGACCGCACCTGTCGACAATCCTCCCCCCGCACCGGGCACCTCCCGGGAATTGTCCAGCTCATACGATCCAACACGTGCGATGACATCCAGGTCACGAACATGCGAATCATCCTTGTTTCCGAGAACTCCCAGTTCTGCCGAGATGCTATGGTCCTGGCTCTCGATTACCTGGTAGGACAAATAATAAAGCGGGACCGTGTCTGCGTTTTCAAGCTTGTCAAAATTATAAAGCAATTCCTGCTGTAGAGTTGACAGGAGCTCGCTTTCAGTCGCAGCAAAAGCCTGCGCTGCAAATAGAATTGTGAAAACGCAGACCGCTGCCAGTTTTAAGAGTTTTGTTTTTTCTCTCATCTTGTCTCCAAAGTTGTTATAGATTATTCCGATTATATTCTATTTCTTCAAATAATGGTCTAAATATAATTTGCCCTTTTCAGTTAAATCATAATAAGTGTGATTGCGATGCTTGATCCATTTATTGTCCACAATGCCTTTTCTATATTGAATGATCAAAGGCTTGACTCGTGCCAGGAGTTTCATCTTTCGCAGTTTGGCATGGCTTTCGAACACATTTTGCCTGGGTTTATGAAGCACACGGGCCACCTTTAGGGAATAATCATTTCCATAAGCCTGATGATGTTTCAATATTTGAAAATCGAGATCTGTCAGTTCTGCAAGATCATCACCGGGTTTTTCCGGAGCATCAGCAAGAACATCTTTCCATTTCAAATCTACCAGTCTCTCTTTTTCCACTTTGGCCAAATTTTTACATCCGCTAGTGTGCACAATCATCATACTATTGTAGCTATAATAACCGCAGATTTCGGATTCGGGTTCAGGTTTGCAGCATTTTGCAATTTTATAACCTTCCGCAGGATAAATCTCTTTTTTGGCCATGATTTAGATTTGGTTCTCTCAGAGTTTCGAATCGATCTCCTTAATATACGATAGAACTTTCATTATGTCATCAGGCAATTCGGATTTGATTGCATGAATCAGCCCGGTCCGGGGATGACGGAATTCGAGACGCCAGGCATGCAGTGCCTGACGCCGCATGATTGCAAGGACTTTTCTGGCGTCCATCCGATATTGATCGAACAGGCCCTGCAAAATTTTATCATCGCCGCCATAGTCCGAATCTCCCACAACTGGATGTCCCAGATGAGAAAAATGTACCCTGATCTGGTGTGTGCGGCCAGTTTGCAGCGATATGTCAACATGATCTATGAATTTATATCGTTCCAGCAGTACATAGCGTGTGGTGGCATCACGTCCGCTTTCATCATCGACAGTCATCTTTCGTCGATCGGTCGGAAGACGTCCGATAGGGAAATTAATGACCGCCTGTTCCTCCCGCAAATGTCCCCAGACCAATGCCTGGTAACGGCGTTTTATGCGGCGTTTTTTCAGTTCCAGCTGCATATAATTCAGGGTCGGTTCATCCTTTGCGGCTATCAGCAGTCCCGAGGTTTCCTTGTCCAGCCGGTGCACCAGGGCGGGACGCCTTTCTCCGCTCAACTCACCCTTATCGCCCAGATAATGAAGCAGGCCATTTAACAGCGTGCCGGCCCAGTTGCCTGTACCTGGATGCACCACAAGACCGGCAGGTTTGTTGAGAACAAGCAGATACTCGTCCTCGAATTTGATATCGAGAGGAATAGTCTCGGGTTCAAGCTTGAATTCTCTCACCGGCGGAATAGTACCCTCGATTTCATCTCCCGCGCTGAGCCTGAAATTTGACTTAACAGTATCGTTATTCACGGTGATAAATCCCTCTTTTATCAGTTTCTGTATTTTAGTGCGGGAAAGGCCTTTCGTGTTGACGACCAGGTAGTGATCTATTCTCTCCCCTTCGCCGTCTCGATTGACTGTGATAGAAAATTGATCCATAGATTATAACATCATCTCGAATTCTATTTCGTCTCTAATGGGGATTCCATCCATGCCGAGGTGAGGGATCTGCGGCTTCAACTTGCGGGAGTTTTCGATTGCGTTGCAATGAATGGCTGCAATAGTGAATCCCCTTTTCTGATAATATTTGATTGCTTGTAAGTTGTCATTAGTCGTTATCAACCAGAGTCTTCTGCATCCTTTTTTTCTGGCGGCATCAATGACCGCCTGAATATTGGCCCAGGCTGCGCCGGAATTTTTGATCATACTGTCCAGCGTCACTATCTCGCATTGATCACCCTGAATATTATAAGTCACTATTCCGGCCAGATCTTTCCCGATCGAGGTCATGAAACCAGGCAGCAGCCAGGCCTCATGAATAACGCCGCGCGAGACCACTTTTTCTGATCCCCAGGCATCGATCATGAATTGCTTGAGCCAATCGCGGTCATTCTTTTTCAATGACCGTATCTTAACAGCTTGCATATGTTATTCCTCTGCAGGCAGTCCGCTTTGAGTATAGAACCGGGATTTTTTGCAGTCAAGCAAAATTTATTTAAACAAATCAGCATCTTGCTGCGTTTTACTTATTCATTTGCAACAGGAAATTGCTGATTTAAAGGTAAGATCATTGAAAAAAACAACACTTCTTTTGTTAACGCTTTTTTTACTCGCAATATCGAGCGGCTGCAGTAGCAGCAAGGTTGTCGACGGCGATAATATCGAAAAAGAACATGAGGGCGGCAACCTTCCATCAGGCGGCAAATAATTACTTGCAATCATGCCGTTGATTGCCCGTTCTTAATTGGACGCAATTGTAACGCTGTCAATATATTACCCGGCCATAATCCACATTCCGGGCAGCAAAATAATCCACAAAACTGAACATTTTCCCATTCTGGGAGTTTTTTATAATGAAATTTACCAAATCCTATCCGGGAGCGCTTTTTGCAGAAATATATAATATTAATTACTCTCATTCTGTTACTGATTTCCTGCGGAGAAGATCCCCCCACCGAAACCAGGGAGACTGTCATTCGCAACGTTCCTCAGGATTATATCACTATTGCCGAGGCGGTGGAGGCATCAT
>JAABVY010000115.1:0-5258 GCA_011777135.1 Candidatus Zixiibacteriota bacterium
CCGGGAAAGCCGAACCTGATCCTGGATTGCGCTCATAATCCGGATGGAGTACGTGCACTGGTCAAAAATGTGGAGAGAATTTACCCAGCCAAGAAGTTTCTTATGGTATTGGGTATGCTAAGGCGCCCGGATTTTCCTGAAATATTCGAAGAGATCAAAAAGATTTCGGATAAAGTAATCCTGACAATCCCGGACCATGAACGTGCCCCCGAACCGGAGGTGCTGGCGCGGGAGGCGATCGAATCGAGGCTTAATTTTAAATTGATTACAAATGTCCTTGAAGCCTATAAATTTGCCAGGGAACTGGTTAAGGATGATGATATTCTGCTTGTGACAGGCTCACATTTCACTCTGGGCGAGATCATGAAATTCGAAAATATCCCGACCTAAATAAATGAATGGTCGGAGATGGTTGCAGATATGGATGAAGATTACGAAAAAATGAGAAATACCGATAAGGTCTTGAAGCTCGAAGAGGAGATATCGAAGAATATCGACGAGCTTACCTCGGCTAACAGGAGACTGCGAAGAAAAATCTTCGATCTTTACACGATCTTTGAGATATCCAGGCATTTGAATTCAGTTCTCGATACGGACAGCCTGCTGGACGGGATTATACTCACGATTATCGGTCAGATGGGTGTGTCGGGATGTGCAATATTTACAGCGCATAAAGATGAAAAAGCACTGGTCCTGGCGAAGAGCAGGGGACTGAAGCTCCGAGAGAACAAGAAATACCATATACCGTTTAACAGCAGACTTTTCCAGACAACCGAAGAAACACCCAATATTGCATACAACATGGACGAGCTCGAAAGTAAATTTCCCGAATCGAAGAAGGAGATCGATCTCCTGAAATCGATCGACTGCGCCCTTGTAATTCCTATGACCCTGAAGAACAAAATTTGTGGGCTCCTGGTCGTAACTGAGAGAATAGCGCGCACCCCATTTATGGAGGATGACAAGGATTTTCTGGCAATTTTGGCCAATCAGCTGTCGGTGGCGGTTGAAAATGCGCGCCTTTTCCAGAGTGAAAAAGAAGCTTATAATCAGTTGTCTAAAGCCCAGCGGCAGCTTGTGGAGACAGAGAAGCTGGCGGCGCTTGGACAGCTTTCAGCGCGCGTGGCGCATGAAGTCAACAATCCCCTGGGTATAATAAAAAATTACATCGAAATTATTTCTCAGAATGCCGGAGATTCCGGGAAGCTCGATAAATATGTGGGCATTTTGAGTGAGGAAGTCAACCGCATCGCTGCCATAGTCAGGCAGCTACTGGATTTTTACCATCCCCGTTCCATAGAAAAAAAAGAGGTCAATCTCTCCAATGTAATCGATGAATTAATTGTGCTGGTATCGGTGCAGATGGAGGCGAATAAAATTGAGTTGAAGAAAAATTATCCTCCTGAGATGCCCAGGGTCTGGGCCTCGTCAGAACAGCTCAAGCAGGTGTTTCTAAATCTGATAATGAATTCGAGGGACTTCATGCCGGATGGAGGCGAAATCATCATCAGCGGCCGTGAGAAGAACGGCAGTATTGTTCTTGATTTTGCCGACAGCGGTATCGGAATCGAGGAGACAGAATTATCCAAAGTCTTTGACCCGTTTTATACCACCAAAACAAATGGTGCCGGGACAGGTTTGGGCCTTTCGGTATGTTATGGAATCATCCAAAACCACGGAGGCAATATATCTGTCAAAAACAGGCCAGAAGGCGGCGCCCAGTTTACAGTAAATTTGCCGGTTTATAATGCTTCATAATAATGAAAGACCGCACATATTGGTTGTCGACGATGAGCGTCGTATGGCCGAGAGCCTGCAGACTTTGTTGATCGGACTCGATTATGATGTCGATGTCGCTTTCGACGGCAACCAGGCTGCCGAAAAAATCAATGAAGGCGGCTATGATCTCATAGTCTCGGATATCAAGCTGCCCCACAAGTCCGGCCTGGACCTCCTGAAATTGGCACGTGAGATCGATCCCGAGGCAGTAGTCATCCTGATGACCGCATATGCCTCGCTTGAGTCGGCAGTCGATGCCATCGGGCAGGGGGCCTATGATTATCTTTTGAAGCCGGTAGAGTTTACTCACCTCAAGATTGCGGTCAGCCGCGGACTTGATAAGCATTTTTCGAATAAGGCCCGTATAGGGCTTCTGGATGAACTCCAGGAAAAGAATGAGCAGTTGAGCAGGCGTCTTGCGGAACTGAATGCACTTTATAAGGCCGGCCATTCACTTTCGACAACGATCGAGATCAAGGAATTGCTTACACAGATCATGGAACTGGCCACAAAAGTAATCGGGGCCAATACCGGGTCTGTCATGCTTCTAGATGGGGATCGTAATGTTCTCAGGATTCAAGCATCTATCGGGATCAAGGATGAGATTGTGACCAGTACAGAACTTCCTGTGGGGTCGTCCATTGCCGGTTCCGTAGCCCAAACCGGAAAACCGGTGATGATTGAAAATATCGAGACTGATCCTGACTTCAAGCGCACGGCGAAAGAGCACTATGAGTCCAAATCCCTGCTCTCGGTACCGCTGCAGGTAAAGGGCTCTGTCATTGGTGTAATCAACCTTACCGATAAAATCGACGGGGAAAAATTCACCGAGGAGGATCTCAAACTTCTGACAGCCCTCGCCTCACAGGCCGCAATCGCCATTGATGACGCTCAGCATTTTGAGGAGGCCAGCCGCAAACTGCGTGAATTTGTGGCTCTTTACGAGATCGCCTCGGAATTGCCAAATCTGGAGGATTTCCCACAGATGGCGCGCCTGGTGCACTTCCATATAAGGCATATCATGCCGGTTGAGATGACGCTCTGGCTCTCCTATGATGTTAAGCAGAAGCTCCTAACATTTAATTTCTGGGACGGCTGGGGACGGGAGAATTATGAGAAGCTGGCAAATGCCGAAATCCCCCTGGATGGCAAACATATTGAAAGCCCGGAGGGAAGGGCCTCAGTTATTCTCGAATTCCTTAATAAGAATCTTGAGATCGAAGGCCAGATCAAATCCTTTCGGGCGGTTCCGATTTATACCAAGGGACATTTTTACGGTTTGTTCTGTATGGGCTCTCTTAAGGAAGATGCCTTTATGACGGATCATGAATATCTAGCATCCATCATTACCTCGCAGGCGGCTTCTCTTTATGAACGCCAGCGGGCGATGCTCAACGCTACCCGGCTGATGACTATGGGTAATATGATGTCCGAGATCTCCCATGACCTGCGCAAACCGCTTACCAATATCAAGGGCGGACTGCAGATTATGAGGGATCGCTGGCCGGAAATAGCGGAAAACGACAGTTTCTTCGAAATGGCCCAGCAGGAGCTCTCAAGGTTATCCGAACTTGTCCGGGAGTTGGTGGATTTCTCCAATCCCACCCGCTATCAGACAGAAAAAAGAAGAATCGATGAGGTCCTCCAAAGGGCCACAAAGCTGGTTCAGCATGATCTCAAACGCAATAATATCAAGCTCATAACAGACTTTGAGGAAAATCTTCCTTCGGTTGCCATAAATTATAATCAGATTATCGAAGTATTCCTGAATATGTTCATGAATTCCATTGATGCCATGGAAGATGGAGGCAAGCTTACCATAAAGGCGCGCCGTAGTCCAGAGCTTGAGGAGGGCAAGCCATATATTCAAATCCAGATTACAGACACCGGCAAGGGCATTCCTGCCGAAGAACATGAAAAAGTCTTTGAACGNNTTGAACGCTATTACACTACAAAAAAGAGTGGCACCGGGCTCGGGTTGTCAGTTGTCGACCGAATCATTAAAGCGCATAATGGAAAAATCGAGCTGAAATCAAGGGCAGGGAAAGGCACAACCTTCATAATAAGTTTGCCTGTCTCATAAACGATTACATCATAATAAATTACACTTTCCTGTTGACTTTTTGTGCGGGATTAATGATTTTGCAAATGCTTGCAAAAAATAGGCAGTTAGTTGCTTAATGAACCGAGGGATGCAGCCGATATCATTAAGAAGGCGGAATATCGCAGTAATGAAGAAAAACAAAGTTAAATTGCTCATAGTTGATGATGATCCCAAGGTTGGCTGGATTCTGACAGAGGGTCTTGAGGGGCAGTATGATATATTGCTTGCCAGGGATGGAATCGAGGGCATACAGGTAGCCTCCAAGGAAAATCCCGAATTAATTCTGCTTGATATTAAGATGCCGGGTATGGATGGGATAGAGGTTCTTCGCAAGCTCAAGAAAGCGGAGGTGCCCTCCGAAGTCATCATGCTCTCAGGCCACGGCGAAACCAAATATATAGTCGAATCGATTCAGCTGGGTGCGGCCGAGTTCATCAATAAGCCTTTTGATGTCAAAGAGGTCGAGATTCATTTGCAATCCGTGCTTGAAAAGAGTCATCTGCGCAACAAAATCCGCGAATATGAGAAAGAACTGAAATCCAGAAATCAGTACGAGAATTTTGTCGGCGATTCCCCCCAGATGGTGGAAGTCAGAAATATTATCGAGCAGGTTGCCGACAGTGATCTGACGGTTCTGATCAGGGGCGAATCCGGTACCGGTAAGGAGATTGTAGCCCGCATGCTGCATAATCTCTCGGCCAGGTCGGCGCTTTCATTTACCAAGGTCAACTGCGCCGCAATTCCCCGTGATCTTTTGGAAGCGGAGCTCTTTGGCTATGAGAAAGGGGCCTTTACCGGCGCTCACAAGACCAAGCCGGGACGATTCGAGGTCGCCAACAAAGGTACGATCTTTCTTGATGAAATTGGCGATATGCACATGGACCTGCAGTCTAAGCTCTTGCAGGTTCTGGAGCAGCAAGAATTTGTAAGAGTGGGAGGAATCCAGAATATCAAGGTGGACGTCAGAATTATATGCGCCACGAACAGGAATCTGGAACAAGCCATTGCCGAACAGAGATTTCGGGATGATCTGTTTTACAGGCTGAATGAAATAACGATCCCACTGCCTCCTCTCAGGGAACGCACTGGCGACATACCGTTGCTTATAGATCATTTTCTCAAAAAACATAATGCTATTTACAAAAAGGAATTTACTTCGATCTCAAGTGATACAATAGAGAAACTCTCGAGATTTCAATGGCCCGGCAATGTCAGGCAATTGGAAAATGTCATCAAACAGATAGTGGTTCGTGAGGATGAGAATATTACCGATTCGCTTCTCAGGGCCGGCCTGGCCATGCCGGCAAATACTGGAGGTATGGCGCACAGCGGTGCAGGAATGCAGCAGAATCCTGTAGCTGGCAATCCTCATCCG
>JAABVY010000115.1:5288-6067 GCA_011777135.1 Candidatus Zixiibacteriota bacterium
ATGAGAGCGGCGAAAAAGATTATTCGCTGAAAAAGCGGGTTTCCAGAGCCATCGAACGTGAAGAAAAAGCACTGATTGCGGAGGTTCTCAATAAAGTAAACTGGAACAGGCGCAAAGCTTCCGAGATTTTAGGTGTTTCCTATAGATCATTGCTCTATAAAATCAAGGAATATAAAATAAATGAAATGAATTCGTGAAGCGGGGAATTTTCCCGATAACGTTAAGAAATAAAGCTTGTATTTTTGTCTGTGGGCATTTATAATCCGGTATCGAGTATTCCCTGATCATCCGCCCTGAATCATTATGGAAGATTTCAATAAAAATTTCGTTCATTATTATCCTGAGTTAGAGGATTTTGGCTATCGCGCCCGGCAGGAATTGAAGCGGGCCGAGAGGTATGCCTGTTTTCTTTCTCTGGTCGATTTGAATCTCGATTCCCTCTTGAGCACTCTCAAGCAGAGAGAAAAATTCAGGAATGGCGACTACGAGGCCGCCCTGGCCAGGGTCAGGGAATTTGTCTGCCATAACCTGCGCGAGACCGATATCGTCTCTGGTATTGAAGGCAACCGTATGATGATTCTTCTGTCGGAAACTCCTTTCGAGGGCGCGCATGCTTTCTCCCGCAGGCTGTCTCGCAAAATAAATGAATTTGTCTCCAGCACATTCGATTTATCCTATAATTTTGACATCGGCATGGAGATATCATCCTTTCCCCACGATGATAATTCATCGCTCAAGCTGGCCGAGACGATAGGAAAAATAATCGACGATTGACCGGG
>JAABVY010000271.1:0-12554 GCA_011777135.1 Candidatus Zixiibacteriota bacterium
TATTCAAAACAGGAGATGGAAGCAGGCGGTTGTATTTTCAATCGGAATACTGGTGATGGTTATCATTCAGGGACTGATAGATATCTGGAGTCACGGCCAATTTCTAAAAAGTCTCAGCAATTATGTCATCGGCAATCTGGGGGCGCCGCCAACTATCCCGGGGCCATGGTATAAATATATTCTGCTCCTTGTGGGAATATTAATTCCGCCCTTCTCATTTGTGTTCATAGCTTCCATTTTTGGACGCGATGTTATCAGGAAACATCTGACATTGCTGTCAGCTTTTCTGATATTCATCATAGGGCATTCTATCATTGTCAACAAGCAGGAGAGATTTATTCTGCCTGTCTTTCCGGTCTTGCTTGTGCTTGGCAGCATCGGATTGTATTATCTTTATCAAAATGGCGGATGGTATTTCCGCTGGAGGAGCTTGAGAGCGGCTTTATGGGCATGGTTTGTGTTTTTCAATACGGCGCTTTTGATACTGTTTACATTTAATTATGCGCATCGCGGAGCAATAGAGCCCATGGTTTATCTCAGCCGTCAGGAAAAAGTAGATGGCGTCATATTTGATACAAGTGCGCGCAAAAAGTGGTTGCCGTATTCATACTGGAATTACCGCAAACCGGAATCGTTGAAGCTGACTCCGCAATACAGCCTGCAGGAAGCGATTGACTCGGGTGAAGTCGATCCTGACAGACCTCCTCAGTATATAGTGGTGTTTTCAGATGGACAACCAGATAGCTACAGAGAAAAATATGAAGAATATCTTGGTGATTATGAAATTGTTTTTCACGGCAGGCCATCATTAATGGACTTTATTCTGAATAAATTGAATCCCAGATATAATCAATTGAATGAATCCTGGGTGCTGGAATTGACTGATAATAATTAGCCTGCAAAATCAGNNTGCAGTCCTCCCACAGCTATCAGCGACCAGTAGCTGATCAGCCTGTCTGCAATAGCGACAGCGGCCGCAGCCTCCTGTGATAATCCGGCGGGAATCAATACGGCGACTATTAAAAGTTCCACCAGTCCAAGGCCTGCGGGCGTTAAAGGGAGGCTCATCACAATCAAAGCGGCCTGTGATACAAATAGAACCAGCAGAAAATTGAAGTCATAACCGAGAGCCAGGATGACAAAATAAAGTCGGAACGATTCGCTAAGCCAGATCAGAAGGCTCTGGATGCTTATGGATGGTATCAGCCCCGGTGATCGAAAAATACCTCTATTGAATGAATCAAAGAGATCGTGCAGCTTTGAAGGCAATATTTTTTTAAACCATCGCGATTTCCATGCTAAAAGGGAAAATCCGATAACCAGTACCAGGACTGCGATCAACGCCCACATCAATGCATCTGCTATTTCGGATTCGGCTATGCGATTAATGTAGATGATACCACCAAGGACTACCATTAAAGCTATAGATGCGAGGTCAAATACTTTTTCAGACAATAGAACTCCGAGAGAAAGAGAAATCCTGATCTGATTGTTCTTCTTCAGCAAATATGCCCTGTAAAAATCACCGATTCTGGCAGGCAGTATTGAATTTACGAACCAGGATAGAAAATATAATCTGCTCAAATAACCGGTCGGAAGGTCGATCTCTTTCTCGCGCAAAAGAACTCCCCACCGAAATCCTCTCAAGGGTAGTGATGAATAGAAGAAGATAGCTCCGAGAATATACAATAGCGGATTTGCATCTCCGATGATGCCGAAGACTTTTGTAAGATCAAATCTGGTGACGAAGATATATACTACTATGGCAATGATTAGAAGAGAGAGCAGGTTCTTGATGCTGAACATCCTTTTTTTCAAATCGATTGTCTGTGTTTCGGAATTTTCCTGCAATATCCGCTGCTCCTCTTTTTATTCTATGACCTTGAGAATATAAGAAATCTATAAATTATTTACGGGCATTCAAGATAAATTACCTATAAATCGAATTGGATTACGGTGGTGATAGAATTCCAGAGATAAAAATAAAGGCCCGCTGCGAGTTTCAGCGGGCCCTAAAAATCAGATTCAATCATCACGAGCCGAATGGGCAGCAGTCGCCGTTGTACCAGTTGGGGGAGCCGGGTGAGCATGTCGAGGGTGGACCACCGCCAACGAAAACAAAGTTTATTACCCAGACAGCATCTGAGACATTGACCGATGCATCAGTGTTGGCGTCTCCGCAGGCAAGCACAGGCTGAGGCTCATCCCCACCAACGAAGACGAAATTTATTATCCAGACCGCATCTGAAACATTGACACTGGCGTCATTATTAGCATCTCCGCATTCTCCCTGGCAGGGGCCGCCAGATGTCGCGAAGATCTGCCAGAAACCATGCTTGAGCTTGTAATTCGTTGATGTGCCCTGATCGACAGCAGTCTGGCTGACAGTGCCCTTGAGGCCGTAGTTGGTCGATGAACCCTCAGTACCACCATTGGAGATCACCTGCCAGTTTATTTCTTCGCCAGCTTTGGCATCGTCGGCCAGTACTTTCGTTGAAAGAAAGGAAAGCAAAGCAATGCATACAAAAAGAATTGATATATTATATTTCATCGTTACCTCAATTCATTATAATGATCATGGTCCAACATATGTAACCTGCAAACGACTATAACAACAGCTGCCATCATAGCTATAATAGTTATAATCTCCGCTATTGGAATAATAGTCCACCCGAAATGTATCACCAGATTCGAAATACCAGGTTACATCGGCCATCAATGTTACCCAATCTCCCTGAGTATTATAAGAGTTCTCATATATGGGAGACCCGTTTTTGATTACTGTAGCATGCGCGGCGAGAGCCGAAAGATTTGCCGTCCAGGCGTTAATACGATAATACCCGGCGGTCTCAACTGTGAATGTTCCGCCAGGTGTGACATTAAGGTAACCAGATGCAGTGTTGAAATCTTCCACATCGGTGCAATAGGTTAAAAGACCCACCAATTGGCCATGTGATGAACATCCGCCCGACCACATGATTGGAGTGGATGGCGCAGATTCTTTAGCATAAAAAGCATAGGGGACAGTCACCAGCTGCGTACGAGGATAAATCTCATCATCTCCCAACACTGTGATTCCAAGCCAGCGTGAACTATCCGACGAGAACAGTGTATTTTGAAAAGGTCCAAGGCGTACCGAGAACATACCATCCTCCACCCCAACTATCATTCGATCACTTGACCAGAGTATAGAGCCATCTTCTGCCGCATCATAGATCTTGAAGAAAATGGTATAATCCCCGTCTTCCACCGGCTCCCCGGCGTTATCAGTCAGCCGGCCCTGATAATTCATGGTTCGGGGAACCTGTGCAGCAGTATCGTTCCATAAAAAGATAAGCAGGCTGAATAACATCAACCAAGACAGTTGGCAAAATTTCATAAATCCTCCCTTGGGGCTGCATAACACCCATTTATTAATATATAGATCCCGTGGAGTACTAACGCAGGAGTATTATTATTAATTTAACATAATGGTCAGATATGTCAAGTTAATAGAGAGATATTATTAGTAGGAACTCGGCATTCAATATTTCAAAAACGTTAGGACTTATATAATTTATCACATTTTAAAGAAAAATGAAAGCCCGCCTCTGAATTTGAAGCGGGTTATACTCCACAAATATGTATTTACGGTGCAAATGGGCAGCAGTCGCCGTTGTACCAGTTGGGGGAGCCGGGTGAGCAGGTTGAGGGAGGACCACCGCCAACAAAAACAAAGTTTATTACCCAGACAGCATCTGAGACATTGACTGAACCATCTGTATTCGCATCTCCACAGGCTAAAACCGGTAGAGGTTCTGAGCCACCAATGAAAACATAGTTGACAATCCAGACAGCGTCCGATACGTTTACGCTGGCATCATCATTGGCGTCTCCGCATTCACCCTGACAGGGTCCGCCTGATGTCGCAAAAATCTGCCAGAAGCCATGCTTAAGCTTATAATTCGTTGATGTGCCCTGATCTACAGCGGTCTGGCTGACAGTGCCCTTCAGTCCATAATTTGTAGATGATCCCTCTGTACCGCCGTTTGAGAGCACCTGCCAGTTTATTTCTTCGCCAGCTTTGGGATCGTCTGCGACCGCATTGATTGATGCAATCGCAAAGATTGTTATCGCAATTAATATAATCTTTTTCATTGCTCCTCACCCCCTGCCTCGGCTGCCGCGCGAGCTGCCTGTCTAGCCTCATAGTTAATCGATTTTTCCTCGCCATAGCCGTAACCTTCGGGATAAAGATACAATCCTTTTTCATGATCGAATTTTTCCACTTCAACTGAAATTCTGCCATCCTCGGCGGCCGGGTCCTTGCGTATTCCTGTAATCTGCCATGAAACCTCCATGCCAAGTTTGCCGCCCGCAATCTCAAATTGATTATTGCTGATTTTTTCGGCAATATAGACAGGAGCATATCCGCCAATGCAGGTAAGCTGATAGCGGAAATCCTTATTTAATGCTTCGAAATATTCCGGGAGGTCAACCACTGACCTGCCATCTGCATCAAGAGTTACAACACCGTCGTAAACATTTTTCATGTCCGGTGAATTGACAGAGCTGTGGCAGAGATATTCATTGTCAGGATCAAGTGGGTGGTCTATGCGAAAAGCGGATTTTTTCTGATAAAAGTTACCGGTCACAATAGCATCACCATCAAAATATCCCGCCCAGTTATAGTGTAGCCCTCCGGTCACATATCCTTCAATAGCTATGGCATCATTGCCCCCCGAAGCGTAACCATATACAGCCTGTGTATACCCAACCTGGTTATCATTCGTCGCAACACCGTAAAGGCCATAGGTCCTGTTTGACGTTGAAGATGAGGATGTTCTGCGCGCTTTAGTCCAAACACCGAATACTGTTCCGGTTCCGGCCTGCCGCGCCTCGCTGGTTGAGACATATCTGGAATTGGTTGAATTGTAGTCTCTGTCCATTCGAAGTATGCTGTAGGTCACCGGTTCGATGCCCAATCCAATACAGCCGTTTTGAATCGTGAGTGCATCGCTGTAATTTGTACCGGAATGTCTGCTCCCCAAAGTAACCAGATCTTCATCCACATTCCATAGCATCCAGGCCCGGTCGTTACCGGACTCACCAAAAACGAGACCGGTTTGGGCCCCAGCAGCATCGTCGCCAATGACAACTCGATTCCCGCTGAACGATCCCAAATCTTTGCCGACGACAAGAGGCTCGCTGGGATCATCCGGCCATATATCAATCCCAACCTTAGCTTGATTTATTCTAATAGGATAGTAATATTCTCCTCCCTGGACGGTGTTAATTAAAAATCTTCCGTCTACAGATCGAAATATTGCGACTCTATTGCTCATATCCTTCCCAATTAGAAAGCCGCTGTTGCTGTCGGGGCTGCTGATGGCAATACAGTTTCCGAAAAAACTGCCAAGGTTCTGACTGCCAAGCGTCAGCTCTTGCTCCGGATTGGGATTATTAATTCCAACTTTCATATATTCAACTGTTTCGTCCGTATGAATGGTGTTGCTGAGATAGCCACTTTGATTGAATTTCCAGCCGCCCCCGTGCTGGGAGTGCATTGCAAAAGCAGATGAAAGAATCTTGGTTCGCGGCAACATTTCTTCACCATTAACTATCACCCCTAAATAATTATAGCTCGTATCAGTGAGACTATTTTCATAAATATTTAGAATAAAATTGAAAAGTCCATCGGTAACCTGAACGGATCTGCTCTGGGTGTATATTGCCGATCCTCCATTTTCCATGTGGTAAATGCCAAGAGCTATTTCGTAAGTTCCATCCGGCACGGGGTTTCCATTATCGTCGGTTAACCTGCCCTGATAATTGGTTGCATATGGCACATTCATGGCATATGCTGCAACTGCCACCAGAAGCATAATCAAAATTGTACATAAAGTAACTTTTTTCATAACCTACCTCGCATTCTCGAGCGCTTCAATTCTCTGTATTAGTTCTTCATTGGTTGCTTTTAATTCCTCGTTTTGCGTCTTGAGTTCCTTGACCGCCTCCACTAAGAGGGCTGTTATCCTGCTGTAATCCACCCCCGTTAAGCCGTGTTCATTTTCTCCCACTATCTCGGGCACAACTTTTTTTACTTCCTGAGCAAGAAAACCCATCTGGCGGGTTTCGGGCATTTTTAATTGTGGTAATTCATCAGTTCGGCAGTCATAGTAAACACCACGCATTTTGGCAACTTTCTCAAGAGCTCCATCAATTGTCTGAATATTCTTCTTCGCTTTTGTATCGGTAAAAGTGAATACCGCACCTGAAAACCATCCATTGCCCATTACTGTAAGCGCCTCCGGAACACTGTCGGTGCCAATGCCAATGCTGGCAACAATGCCCGAGGCATTCAGATGAATCTCTGCCCCCGGAGCTCCAACCAAATCGGTTTTTAAAGTCAGACTTCCCGGAGATAAATGCGACTCCATGTTTTGAGCAACATCATACATTGAAAGCTGAGCGCTACCCCCCTTGGCGCTATAATCACTGGTCATATCCAGAAGAAGTGCGGGCGGTTCGGGCTGAGGGTTAAACATCTTGATACTGCCGCCAGACGAGGGAAAGGCGCCGATTTCGACAATCTCCCCATCATCACCCGGATCAACAAGCTTCAGTAAATAGCCATCATTAAAAGGAGACGGCTCGACACCCATAACCTGACCTATATCATTATAAAGATTTAAACTCGCTCCGGTTGTCGCATCGGCATTAACCTCGAACATTTTCGCAGGTGGTTCAGGCTGGGGATTAAACATCTTAATACTTCCCTCAAGCGACTTCGTACCATCGAAATTCGATTCCATAATAATTACCGAATCACCATGGATATCCTTCATAACCAGCTTGCCGTCCCCAGTTTCAATATCACCACTCATTTGCTGTGATATAAATGCATGCGGGACGGCGGTAATCATTGTGCGCGGTGAGATCTCCGTATCATCACCAATCCTAATTCCCAGGTATCTATCCTCGCCGTTAAAAACCGAGTCCTGGAAAGGTGTCGTCTGTCCGAGAACAACGCTAAATAAGCCATTTTCGCATTCTACGGCGTGGCTTTCCGACCACATCCACATTTGCGTCAGAAGACTTTCATAAATATAAAATGACACTCCGATAGTTCCATTTAGGGGTTCACCTAAAGAATCGGTAAGATACCCCTGGTAGTTTATAGTTCTGGATGAATCAGCGAATAAAAATACGGTTGAAATGAGCATAATAATGCCCAAAATTCCAATGATGAACTTACGGTTCATGGAAGTCCTCCTAATAGATAAGTTTATATTTTCTCAAACGCATTGCGGGCAAGCAAAACATCAGAAAAACAGCCCCACATCTGATAAATCTGTATCAAATATTAACTCTCTGCCTCGTAATTAATATAGGGTCAAAGCTGATTCTGTCAATTTAAAAGAGACACACATTGCCATTATATTCTGACATTACAATTCGCACCAGGGCGATAGGCACGCCTGTCGTGTGTGGTTTTACGTTTTTGTAATCAGCAATCGGGTGAGCTGTCGCCATTAGTATCACAGGGATTACTGCCGCCGACAAAGACATAGTTTATGATCCAGACAGCATCGGAGATGTTTGTATAGGTGTCGCAATTGGTATCTCCGGAATGCGAGATAACAGGCGGATCGCCGCCGACAAAGATGTGGTTTATGATATAAACGGCATCGCTGACATTTACAACAAGATCATCATTTACATCACCACAAATTTTTGGCAGCGCGAAGGCAATGGTCAGGTCATAATCAGGAATACAATCGGGCATAGGCCAGGTATCGACGATCAGGTAATATTCTCCCTCTTCCAAATCCAATTCAATCCCATGCGGCTCGGCGACAATACTGGTGCTGGCAGCAAGACAATCATCGATAGAATTTCCTGGAGGAGGACATGCAGTTCCGAGAGCAATTCCAGTATAGCCAGTATTCTTTGGATTGATCCTGATATTAACATTGCCGGGCCTGTTTACCAAGAGTAAATAAATCATATCCTTGCCGCCGTCGTAGTTTCCCAGACAGGTATTATCGTATGTATCCCAGCCGTCACAGGTACTTGCTGATGAGTCCGAATATGGTGAATCATATGGCAGTTCCAGAGAAATTGGAAGCCAGCAGGTGCCCCAGTCGTCAAAGAAGACGTCATAAATATTAAGCTCAAATTCCGGAATGCAGTCCGGAGCGGGCCATGTATCTATCATGAGATAGTAAGTACCGGGGTCGAGTGTTACTATGAAGGAATGCGGCAGGCCGTTGGTGCTGCTGCTGAAAGCGATACAGTCTTCGCTCTGGCTGCCAGAGGGCGGGCAATCGACACTCAGCGCCATAGCCGTCCAGGCCGTCCCCAGCGGATCCAGATTAAACTCATATATAAACTGCATTGTGACTTCTATTTCAAAGAATATATCCTCTCCGCCATCATAATAGGCTAGACATGTATTATCCGCGAAATTTCCCCTGCCGCAGGTAGAGTCAATTCTGGTATAGGGCTGCCAGGGATCCTCTAAAAGCACAGGGATGGGGCTGGAGCAGTCATTGCCCTCGGTTGTGCCGAAGCAAATTTCGAACATCGATAGAAGTAAGATTATGAGCAGGTGAGTTTTCATAGTCGGTCCCGGTCTCGTTAAGAGCTTATAATGCATTTTCCCCTACTGGTTGTTGAGCCGGTTGTCTGTATTTATATTACCTATTATCATCAAATTGTCAACGCAAATTTAGGCCGCAGATTTGCCCGAAACCCATAATATGTTGACATGCTACCTTTAATAATATACCATAAATTTGATTGCATAATCGAATAAAATAGATCTCTAAAGTTTATATTTAACGCAGATTCAAATACTGAAAACAATTTTGGGGGAGAAGACTATGTTTACAAAATCAAGATTTGCAATTACTGCAATTCTGCTGGCGATTGCTTTTGCAATCACCTTCTCTATGGCTTGTGCCTCGAAGAAAGCAGCGTGGGGCGATCCCGAGAGCGGCCTGATTATGAGCTACCGAATGCCTATCGATCAGCCCATAAGATACAGAACTAACTCCGCCTTCGATCAGAAGCTGGAAATCATGGGGCAAGAGGTTGGTATCACCAGCGACAGTCATATTGGTTTCACTATGATCCCGGTCGCACAGGAAAGTGATAATCTCACCCTCGATGTGTTGATCGATACTTTGAGTATGACGATCACAAATCCGCAGGGCTCAAATTCACCGGATGTTAAAAATGTCCTGGGTAAGAAATTCTCAATGCACTTGAAGCGAAATGGCAAGGAATATGATATTCTAGGAGCCGACTCGATTCGCTATGGAATGGGGACCGAATTCGAGGGCAGCGTTTCCACCTGGTTTCAGGCGCACTTCCCGGATTTACCTGAAGGCCCGGTTGTAATTAATGACTCCTGGCCATCGGCCGATACTGTTTCGGAAACTACTCCACGGGGAAATATCATGCTTATATTTAATAATAAGAACAGATTGTCCGGTTTCGAGAAGGTCGGCGAGCATGATTGCGCAGTAGTGCTGAATGAGTTTACTGGCAGTTTTTCAGGGGAGGCTGTAGAGGGCGAGATGAATCTTGCTTTTGACGGGGATATTGAAGGTACCGAGACCTACTATTTCGACTATAAACGCGGGCAGTATTTGAAAGGCGCAAGTGAAGGCAGGGTGACCGGGACTATAAAGGGCAGCGGCCCCATGGAGATGACGATTCCTATGACGAGGACTTTTTCTCTGTCTACCGAGCTGACCGAGTAGCGCGCTAGTTTACAGAATTTGATATTTTTCTACAAATGGCCCGTCCGGTGATTGCCGGACGGGCTAATCTGTTATCTTAGATAACTAACAATCCGGAATGCCGTCGCCATTAGTATCGCAGGGATTACTGCCGCCTACGAAAACGTAGTTTATAATCCAGACGGCATCGGAAACATTTACCGTGGCATCGCAGTTGGCATCACCCGATTCAGTCGGGTCGGGCGGATTGCCGCCGACGAAAACAAAATTGATGATATAGACTGCGTCGCTGACATTAACTGTCTTATCTCCATTAGCATCGCCACAGGTGTATAGCATACTGTTAATGATCTGGTCAGAGAACCACTTCTTGGATTTATCAACAATCGACTCGAGACTTTCGCGGCTGGCATCGAGAGTAACCGCATACGAAGTGTATATATACAGTGTGTCGTCGGGATTTATGGTATAATCATCGAAATAAGTCATGAGCGATATCAGGTCTTCTATCGCAGAGTTGGGTGTATATCCCGGGGATTTCAGGATTGGATAAAGATCTCCTGCGATGAACCCACCCTCCGGCCAGATATAATCCTGAAACAGAACGGCATCGCAGCCATGAATCTGGGAGGTTGTATCAAGCAATTCCGGATCATTAATATAATACCCAAGAAAGGCAACTCCACCGTAACGAACCGAATTAGGCTGACATCCCTCCGGGCCGGTGACATAGTCGTGTCCATTCTGATACATCAGCTTTCTGCTTTCATCGAATCCGAATGTATTATCAGCCTGGCTATCCGACGGGATATCCCAATCGACAATCTCGGCAATGGTCAATCCTGAATGCGATGAGCCATCATAAGAGTATACCTTCAGGCACTGAACTACGAATTTACAGCTGTCCGGGTCTTTGGGAGCCCAGAATATTTTCTCAATCCCGATTTTATAGTCGGGAGAAACGACAGTCCCGGATTTGAAGATATCATAATCGGTAGTTGTCTGCATTGGTTCTGAGGGATTGCCGGTTCCGAGCAACATCCACTTCGGATCATAAGGCGGATTGAGAGTCTCCAGATTGTAGGAATTTATGGTAAATGTATCGGTGTCCTCGATGTAAGCGGCAACAGGGGAACCGGCCCAGAGATAGATCTTGAAAGGTTCAGAAAAATCGCATTCACCGGAGTCGTAAAAATCGAGGTTCGCCATCCCGTCATTGTCCGAGCCCCAGTCTCCATAATTGCAGTCATTTCTAACTGCCAGCCCGGTGCAGGTTGTTGATATTGTGTCGACGTATCTGCCGTCTATATCACAGGCATCGCCGACTCCGTCACCATCATAATCCTCCTGGCCGGGATTATAATAATTAACACAGTTATCATCTGGATCCAGAATACCGTCAGTATCAATATCCGCAATATAATTTGGATTTTCGACATAGGCATACAGCTTATCATCAACGATCGAATCCACCCTAACAGTAACGCCGGTATAGCCAGTATATCCGTCGCTGCTGGGAATCGTGGTTGGATCGAATAAGTTCTGTTCGAGAACTTCGCTCGAAAAGGGCGCTGCAAGCCTGGTCTCATAGGGATACCACCATTGCGCGCTGTCAGATACATTTCCGCCCGGATTATAAGTGTAATTGTTATAGATATTATATCCTGCATCAACCACAGCGACGGTGTAATGGTCGTAATCAGGCAGGCCATAATTCGGCTGCCAGGCCCCCGGCGATGCCGAATCATCGACATGTGTGATAAGAAGACCGCTGTTTAGCGGATCGCCGCCATAGGAAAGCAAAGGATGGAAAAAGCAGCTGAAATCCGAATCGAATTTATCGAACATACCGGTCGATTGAGAATTCCTGTATTCCAGCAGATAATATTCGCTTCCGCTTGCATTGATGGGCAACATATAGAGAGCGCTGTCGTTATTGGTTTCAATATCATATATGACAAGATTCTCGAAGGTACCATTCTGAAGCTGGATCGGCTCTATCCAGCCCAGCTCCCTCTTGCTCCATCCGCAAAAGTGCGATGGGGTCATTGAGCCGATGGAAAATATGCCGTATCCCCCGTAGCCCATGGTACACCAGTCCATGAGTGGATGGTCGTTGGCATCATTGGGTGTGTAGTAAGTCTGGATGACGAGTTTGCTGTCGTAATCATAGAGGTCGGGCAAGCCCAGATTATGCCCCAGCTCATGACAGAAGACCCGGATGCGGTTTAACGTATCAACCCCCAGGAACTGTGTTGGATCTGAGGGATTACGCAGCGGCCAGGTTTCCGGGGAGGTATTCCACCTGGGTATCATGACACCATCAAACGGACCCCAACCATAGCCCGGAGGATAGGAATAGGCATAGGACCAGATATCATTAGGGTTGCCGGAATCCTCCTGTCCATTACCGGAGCGTATGAATACTATCGCATCAACATCACCATCATTGTTTCCGTCGTATTGTGAATAGTCGATTACAGGATCGAGAGTAGCAAAAAGGTCAGCAAACTGATAATCCGAGTTGTATGTTCCTCCGTCGACCCATTCGGTAACATCCCCGACTACAGCAAGCTGACCATAGGAGACTTCATCATAATAGTCGGCCACCGATCCGTTGGAAAAAACATTCCTGGAAAACATCATGCTGTCCATGGTTTCCGGGGAATAGGTCGCGGGACGGGTGCTCCATTCCACAAGTATAGCCAGGACCTTTGCGGTATCCCCGTCATATCGATAATTCACTATGGCGGCGCTGTCCGCGCTGGATATCTGCCGGATCGGTTCTTTGCCGACCAATGCGGCGATATTTTCCTCGGGCAG
>JAABVY010000271.1:12604-17854 GCA_011777135.1 Candidatus Zixiibacteriota bacterium
ATAAATATATCTGATCACCATTTTCCGTCAAGACAATTCAAGCTCCCGGTCAAAAATGGTAATGTGCAGAGAAATGTGTAAATAGGAGGTGTCCACAATATTGTCAGGCAACCTTTTGAATAAGCAGTTAATGGTGCATTCGATCTGTATGATCCCATTTCGTCTCGCCATAGATAAGTATTATATAGTGTCTTATACCATAGATCACATATACGAATAATACTCCGGATAATCCTCGGGCGGATATCTAAGAAGTGTCTTCTTGTAAGCGTCCAGTAAAACCTGGTATTCAGGCAATTCCAAATCCAATTCCCCGACTCCGGCACGATGCAGCATGACACCGCCTGAATGGATTATCGCACGAATCCGCAGATCGTCCTCGTTGAATCCAAAATCCTCCATATATTCGGGACAGATATGGCCGTACTCCGGACAGCTCCTGCTGTCATCTTTAATCAGAGGCATTCCCTCGATGTCTCGCTCAAGGTCCTGATCATACTCGTAAGGGCAATGCCCCTCTTTATCACATGGAAACATTTCTTTACTGCAATATAATTAAAGTATCAAATCTTCTTCTTATCCAAAACCTCATGCGCCCTGCCATCCGCTCCCACCTCGCGGCGACCGGTCATCTCCTCGATATCAATCAGGATAATACCGCACCGGAGGGCGCTTTTTATGTCATCATTTTCTAACATCTGCCAGTCCAGGCGATTGTTAAAATATTTGCGATAGCGTTTGATCCAGGTCAGGCGGTCCTGCGCCGATTCTACAAATTTCGCCTTGCCGTAAGCTATTACCGAATGATAGCGGTAATGACAGCGTTTTTCGGCGTGATACTTTACCTTATCCGGATGCCTGTTGACCGCGAAGCAGACATTCGGATTTTTTCTAATTAAATCGAGCTTCTTTCCGGTCATGGAGCAATGCAATACAATCCGGCCGTCCAGATAAGCATAATTGATCGGCACAATATACGGCTCGCCATTATCTGACATTGCCAGATGGCCGACCTCTTCCTCGGCCAGAAGCTGCTTCATCCAACCAAGCTCAGTAACTTTTTCCGCCATCTAGGTATCCCCCTGAAATACAAGGCCGGATTTGAGCCCGGCCTTTAATATTTATACGTTCAAGCCTTTTAAAATCTGTGGAATTTCGCTGAAAGTTTTTGCGGGGTAGGCCCCGGCCTCCTCCAGTATGCGCAGCTTGCTTCGGGCAGTTCCCATGGTGCCTTCCACGATTGCGCCGGCATGGCCCATTCGTTTACCGGCCGGTGCAAATACTCCGCCGANNTTGATGACAGGTGCGGCGCGCTCCTCGTAAACTCCGCCGATTTCTCCGCACATCACAACCGCCCTGGTTTTGGGATCCTCGTCAAACATCTTCAGGATTTCGTCAAAGGTCGAACCAAGAACCGGATCGCCGCNNCGGATCGCCGCCCAGACCAACACAGGTGGTCTCGCCATAGCCTGAGCGCGTGAGAGTATCGGCAACATAATAAGTCAATGATCCAGAACGGGAGACGGTGCCCACACGTCCGGGCTTGAAGGCTATGTCGGGCATGATGCCCAGGTTGGCCTCGCCGGGAGTGATAATACCCGCGGTATTTCCGCCCAATACGGTCGTTCCGTATTTTTGGGCCTCCTGGCGGATTTCCATCATATCGAAGATGGGGATATGTTCCGGGATCACTACCACGAACTTTATTCCGGCCCAGATAGCTTCGATTGCGGCTTCCTTGACAAACGGCGCGGGAAGAAAGATCACCGAGGTATCGGCCTCAGTGGCATCAATACATTCATCAACTGTATCGAATACCGGCACACCCTCGACCTCCTGGCCGCCCTTGCCGGGAGAAGTTCCGCCTACGATCCGGGTGCCATATTCCAGCATGCGTTTGGTATGAAACTGTCCGGCCGAGCCGGTGATGCCCTGCACCAGAATCTTCGAATCCTTGTCAACCAGAATAGCCATTACTCCGCCTCCTTTGCCAGTTCAACCGCGCGTTTGGAAATTTCCTCGATTGGAGTTTCGATGCCGTGAATTTCAATCTTTTCAAAGACTTCCGGAGTCTCCT
Source organism: Candidatus Zixiibacteriota bacterium (assembly GCA_011777135.1). Classification (GTDB taxonomy): domain Bacteria; phylum Zixibacteria; class MSB-5A5; order JAABVY01; family JAABVY01; genus JAABVY01. The sequence goes on from JAABVY010000271.1 coordinate 14,682, forward strand.
CTTTGGCTTCCTCGAAAAGACGCACACCCTCCTGCCACATATTCCCGGTCATCCTGACCACCATCGGCTTGGAGAGTCCGTGCTCTCTCAGGAATTGGATTACACCTTTGGCAAAATCATCACAACGGGATATCCCGCCGAAACGTGCACCGAAGATAGCCTTGACATCGGGATTCTCGTCCAGCAAAATAAGCATGCGCGCCAGACGTTCCGGTGAGGGGCCTCCGCCCGAATCCATGAAATTCGCCGGTTTGCCGCCAAAATAGTGGATGAAGTCGTTGCCCATGATTCCAAATCCGGCGCCACCGGGAAACATGCCGATATCACCGTCAAGATCGAGATAGGGGATGCCCCAATCGCGGGCCTGTTTTTCACGTTCGGTCATCTCGCCTTCTTCATGCCGTTTCTCGATCCCCATCTCTTCCAGCTCCTTATGACGGAAGAGCGCATCATCATCAACAGAAATCCGTGCATCAGCGGCCCATAGCTTGCCATCGGCGGTTTCGATTAGAGGATTGATTTCGGCCAGCTTGCAGTCGTAAGCTTTGAAAGTGTTATACAGGCCGATGATAATCGGCACCGAGGCCTTCAACTTATCTCCCGTAAATCCGAGCTTTTTGCCTATTCCATAAGCCTCGAAACCATACATCTTCTCATCAATATCGAATTTTTCTTTATGTATTTTTTCGGGTGAGGTGCGGGCCACTTCCTCGATGTCAACTCCGCCCGAGGGAGAAGCGATAAAGACGATCTTGTAATTGGCGCGATCAATGGTTACGCCCAGGTAGTACTCTTTAGCAATATCCAGTAAGGGATCGACCAGGATCTGTTTGACGTCATAGCCCTTGATCCTGGCTGCAAAAAGTTCCTCGGCAATCTTGTAGGCTTCATCCGGTGATTCTGCCTTTTTTATGCCGCCGGCTTTTCCCCTTCCACCCGAGAGTATCTGGACTTTCAATACGCCTTTACCACCCAGCTCACGCACGGCCGCAGCCGCATCCTCGGGTGAGGAGGCCAGTATGCCCCGGGTTATAGGTATCTTCTTTTCTGCGAACAGCTTTTTAGCTTCAAATTCAAATAAGCGCATCCTTTTTCCTTTCCGTAGACGCTAATATCAAGCCGTATATATACACTTTCCAGAATTTTTTTCAACCGTTTTGTCAATCTTATTCGAAATCTAATATAAAGAAACCGCCAATACCTTAAAATAGTATTGACGGTCTCTAAGCTCTTGTCTCTTATTATCTTAGTATACCTGAACAGGTTGTATATCCTATTCCGGATTTATTTTTACCAGCTTTACCACGTCCTCGACCCCTGGACCCTCTACGAACATCAGGTAAACGCCATTAGCAAGCTCCTCGCCCCTGACATTACGGCCATCCCAGCTGAAAACAACGTCAGGGCCGCTGACATCTCTCTCTTCATTCCAGACCTGAATCCCATCCAGAGTATGTATGCTGATGCGAGTTCTTCCGGCGCCTTCTATCTTTACATTCACCTGAATATTATTCTGGAACGGGTTGGGGAAAGCGAGAATGGCGGTCTCAAACTCAGGCGGCTCAAAGCCGATCGCTGTTTGAATATCGACTATACCATAACCATAAGCATTGTTGGGATAGGAAATACCGCCAACCTGCCGGGCACTGGAGCGCATTCCCTCGATAATATCGAATGAGGTCAACGTTGGATCACTCTCGATCAGAAGGGCTGCTGCGCCGGCCGCTAACGGCGCGGCATATGATGTTCCGCTGCTTCGTTTATAGCCGCCAACATAACTGGCCACATAGACATTGGAGCTGTTGGCGCAGACATCAGGCTTGATACGTCCATCGGCAGTCGGGCCCCTTGAGGAAGCATACCAAATCTCGTCATTAATCAGTACTCCGCCGATCGCAAGTACATAATCACCATCAGCGGGAGCTATTATCGAAGTCTCTCCGGGACCTTCATTTCCGGCAGAGACGATGACATTCATGCCTTTGGTGACTGCAAGATCGGAGGCGATTGTTATCAGAGCTGTATTGCCATCCATATCCTCAGGCGTATACCAGAGAATATATCCCAGAGATGATGAGACGATTCGGCAGCCGATAGAATCAGCCCATTCCAGGGCGGCAATAAAATTATCTTCCTCAACTTGAATTTCATCGGTCACAATTTCGGTCTTTGCCAGACAGTAGGTAGCATTATAGGCCGGGCCGATTATCTCACCCGGGGCATAACCACCGATGACGGAGAGGACCGAGGTGCCATGTGAGCGCTGGAGATCGAACTCATCTCTTACATCGGTGTCGTCATTGATGAAATCATAGGTAGCCTCGATGTCCATGCCCAAAAAGGCTGGATGGGATGGGTCAAATCCGGTGTCAAAGACACCTATCAGCACACCCTCCCCGCTGAAGCCGAGGTTATGAACAGCCGGTACACCTATCTGCTGGAGCTGTTCGAATGACTGGCCATAGTCAAGATCATAAGTCTGCTCGATTTTAGGTAATGCCTCACCGGGACTTTGGTATTCGGAAATATCCCGTGAATAAGTCCTTACCGGTCTGATTGAGTCGACGAAATCCAATGATGGAAGATCATCTATCTGGGCCTGATCGGCGCTTACTGATGCGGCATTGAGCCATTTTGTTGTGCGATGAATCTCAATATTCAGAGATTCCAGGCTGTCAAGGTATGGCTTATGAATATTCAGGTCGGTATAATCAAACAGGCGCTGTCTTGACTGAACAACCGCGCGTTTCTGAAGATTCGGCACGGTTGCATCTCTCTGTAATGCATCCAGTCTGGCATCTATTTCCTGTTCTGAAAGCTCTCCTTTATCACTGAAAAAGACCCAGTATTTCTGATGATTCCTGCTCTGCCCTGAGTCCTGCGCAATGAGCAGAGTTCCCGTTAGCGAAAAAAGTAAAACCAGAGAAAGGGTGCTGATAATTATCCTGCTCTTCATATATTCCTCTATCGGCTAAATTTGTATGCTAATTAGAGATGCGGTTCGAGAGGACGCATTTATGGAAACATATTTAATCCAACAAGTGTTCATTTTCGCATATTATAACAGTATTCCGCCACAGCCGATTCAAAAAAGATCGGATAAAATACAGCCGCCCTCTACCGCCGGTTGATAGTCATTTCCCTCAGACCCGGTGCTATATCCAGAATCAAAG
>JAABVY010000271.1:17937-19314 GCA_011777135.1 Candidatus Zixiibacteriota bacterium
CTTGGATTTATTCAGATCGAGGAGTACCGGCTCCCGGGGAACGTTTTCGCCAAACTGCAGAACAACATCATAACAGCGTTCGCAATCCAGATCGAGCGAATTTATATCTAAATCAGCCATCCTGAGATAGCAGTATCCTTTCTCGGATTTCAAGTAAAGGTCGAGGGGGATATTATCGGGCAAATTCAGCTTCCACATGGGGAGTTCATCTTTCTTGAAGATCTTGAGCCATCTGTATTCCTGGTGGTCCAGCCGGAGAGTTTTTCTGCCGTCATCATCCCGAAACGAAAATTGAGGCCTCAGGGCCTCATGGTCATACCTGAATTCTACATCAGGGGAATCATGATCATCCAGAGTAAAATCCCTGTAGGAGAAATCCGCATTCACTTCCAGAATTCCCACTTCCTCGCCGACTGTCTCCTCGATAGTCCCGGATTCGCGTTCCAGACCCTCACCGGTGGTAACCTGTTCCCAGTAGGGCGCCACGGCATAGGCAGCAGCAAGTATTATCAATATTGATGACATATAAGCAAATCCGGCCAGCTTGGTCTTGGAGAAGATCATCTGGATTCCTATTGCGATCAGGAGCACCGGCCATAGGTCCCATAACCGCAAGAAGACATCAGCCGGCAGACGGCCGGTGGTCCATCCCAGTGCGACCAAACCAATGATAATGAAAATCAGACCCCAATTAAGGCTACCCGCATGCATCTTACTGCTCCTTTTTTGAGCCCACGGCTCGGTAAATTAGAAATGCCCCTATTATTATCAATGCGGCCGGCCATATATGCCCGAATGACAGCCATCCCCATATCCGCGTAATCAAGAAGGCGGCCCCAATTATTATCAATGCCAGTCCCGGAAGATATTTCATCATTGCCTCGCTCTCCTCTTTGGAGGGCGGTTCTGCAACCTCATTGGCAGGACGCAGCGGCACTATGATCCAGGCGATGATATAGGCGATTATTCCTGTGCCACCAGCCGGGATCAAAAGCAGGAATATGATACGGACTATTACCGGGTCTATATTGAAGTACTCGCCAAAGCCGCCGCAAACCCCTGCGATTATATTCGATTCCCTTGACCTGTAAAGTTTCTTCATTAAGCCTCCTCGTTCATTACCATGCTATACGGAGGGGATTCCCGTTTGTTACAGAAACATCATTATGGGGAAAGAGTCAAGATAAAAGTACTGCCGGACATCCCTATCCGGCAGTACTCAATAACCATCCTTGCTGAATTCCATTTCAGCACAATCAATCGATAGCATATTATCAAAGCAGTCGGATGTATATTATCATGCAGATAAACAGAGTCAACTAAAACAATAAAAAAAACAAAAATAATGATTGCCGTTATTCTTTTTCCTGTGCTTTT
>JAABVY010000271.1:19396-19687 GCA_011777135.1 Candidatus Zixiibacteriota bacterium
CAAGCTGATCGATGAGGGGCTGGGGAACATGATCGGGCGCTGCAGTTACGATGATAGCATCATAAGGGGCTGCCTCCTCATAACCCTGGTAACCATCACCGTGCATCACTTTTATATTGTTGTACCCGATTGAATCCAGGATCTCACGCGATCTGTCGGCCAGGGGTTTGACGATTTCGATAGTATAAACTGAATCTGCGATCTCGGCAAGAACCGCGGCCTGATAGCCTGAACCGGTACCAACTTCAAGCACTCTTTCGCCCGGCTGGAGATCGAGAAGCTCTGTCATTA
>JAABVY010000271.1:19696-20230 GCA_011777135.1 Candidatus Zixiibacteriota bacterium
GGCACGGAACGCATGGCATCTAAAACCGCGCTGTCCTCAATACCGCGGCGATCAATCTGGTTTTCCACCATACGGATGCGTTCTTCATAATATTTATCAATATTTTCTTTGTTATCATTCACAGTATCGGAAGCCTCCTCCTTTGATTTACATGCTGCCGCCAGCAGGGCAAATATAATAACAGAAGATAAAAATATTTTCATATTCAATGGTAAAAAATCTTAATGCATGTGTCAATAGGTAACGGAGATGGAAGCTACTTCTCTCTCATATACAGGCGCAGAGAGTCATTATAAGCTCGGAACTCAGGGTAGGAAATCAATCGGCTCTCAATGGCACGTCTTAGCAACGACTCCGTCCTGTTCATATCCTCTTCCGCTTTGCTGATTTTTACGATTTCCAGAGATTTATCAATTACATCTCTGAACAATGCGGCTTTTATATCGGTATTTGTTTCGACATTATAAGCGTCGATCAAGCTGTCGCCCGCAATGCGCATCTGCTGCAACTCATTCTGTTCAAGAACGGGGCTGG
>JAABVY010000229.1:0-5928 GCA_011777135.1 Candidatus Zixiibacteriota bacterium
ATACTTTATTATATTGAATATGTTCTTTTATAATGAGGTGATTTATGCCAGAGAAAAAGACGAAATCTAATCTTAAGTTCTATACCACTAACGAGATAGCTGAAATGCTCAAGATGAATGTGCAGGTTATCGCCCGGAAATTGCAGCATGGGGAGATTCCGGGATATAAAATCGGCAAGGACTGGCGGGTGAAGGAATCGGATCTTGTGGCCTGGCTGGAGAAACATTCAAACAAGTATGTCATGAATCCGGCCGAGAAAATTGTGGGGCGCTTTATGAAAGACGGCCGTTTCGAGCAGCTTCCGGTCCAGCGCAAAAAACGCAAATATATCCTCGAATATATATTGAAGGACTTCAAACCTGGCAAAGTGTATGACGAAGATGAGGTGGATGATATCATCCTGAAATATCATGACGATTACTGCCGGATCAGGCGGGAATTCGTTGACGAGCGTATGATGTACCGCAACGAGGGAAAATATCGGCGGAATGCCGGGTATCGGTTTATTGAGGAGGTTTAACCTTGAGTTTTCGCGGCGCATGGGGACGTATGCCGCTCACGAACCCTCACCATAATCCAATAAGGGTTGACCTTTGGTATGGATTGGAGTATCTTTGCGAGGGTTGAATAGATCCTCGCGGGGCATGGGGACATACGCCGCGCAGGAAAGATTGTCAAATCCCTTCAGGATTTGACCTGCAAAAGCCGCCGGGAATGGGTTTCCGACGGCACAACAGAGTTTTAAGATGAGGGGTTTTTTACCGGCGCACGTGGACGTACGCCGGTCACGAAATGATGTTTGATATGGCTGAGAAGGAAAAGAAAGAGAAAAGAGAGCAGGCTAAAGAGCAAAAGCCGTTGTACGATTGGGTGTTTCATCCAGCCAGAGCCAATCGGCTGGTGACCTCGCTGGTGACCGTCTTTCTGTTTTTGCTGCTGGTGATCGTATACTGGCTGACCGAATCACGCCTTTTCACTATAATCGGAGCAGTGGTTCTTCTGGCCTCCATGCGATCATTTTACTTTCCGACTACGTATAAATTATATGATGATTATATCGAAGTGATTTATACGATTTCGAGGACAAAAAAGAACTGGGAGATGTACAGGTCGATTTATCCCGAACGAAACGGTGTATTTCTTTCGACATTCACTCGTCCCAGCCGTCTGGAAAATTTTCGCGGGCTGTTTTTGAGGTATGGCGAGGGCGATCCGGACAGAATACTTGGAATTGTCAAAAGCAAGATAGGTGCATTAGAAGATGAGCGAGAAGATGTTTCCCCTTCCGCCCAAAGGGGAGCCGGAGAAGGGTAAGCTCACCCCCGAGCAGGATGAGGTCTTAGAAAAGGTTGCTCGAAAGGTCGTCGAAAAACGCATGACCGTGCCGGCCCTGATGTTTATCGAGTCGGTCAAGCCGTTGAATTTCATCGGTTCTCAGGTTATGGTCTTCTTTGAGCCGATTGTGCAAACCTTATTCGATTTCAAAAGTTACACTGTCTTCCGCGAGGTAATTGAGGATCGTGACAATGTCGAACTCCTGATGCAGAAGATTGAGAAGCATGATGCCAAAGCGGTCAAACTCGAAAAAGCTTACAAGATAATGAAGAAACAGCATTTCAAGGACAAATCATTCTGGTACAAGCTGAAGATGCGCTTTATCGGCTACCGTGTCCCCACAGAAGAGGTAAAGGAATTTGCCAAAAAGCTCGAGGAAGAAAGAAAAGAGGCTGCACAAAGCAGAGAAGATAAAATCGGGAAAACTGGTTTTGACAAAGATGAAAGTCGCGGCTCCCAAAATAAATAAAATTACCTCTTATAATCACTGAAACTCCTTAAAATCATGATCCTGAAATGAGATGACCGGAAAGCCAGCACATTACGTACTCATCTCTCCACAAGGTGATTAGCATGGCGCATACTCAACCTTAGATTTACGGTAGAGCAATCCTAAAATTAACTTAATGGCAATAAAATATTTAGTTGAAAACGTATTGAGGGCGAATTGCAGGTGTAGATGCCTGCGATAACCAAAGTGAGACGCATGGGCGTGGATGTGTTCCGCGCCCTGCTTTTTTACATTATCGTCGAAAGAGTAAGGAGAATTGAATATTTTATTTGGCTGCAAGAAGCAGGATTAATACGACAACCAGGCAGCTGTTAAAAACTGAAATGTAAATTCTCTTCATTCTACAATCCTCACTTAATCAAACTCATCCAATTAAACGCACCATTGGTTAGTGAATTGTTCATCAATTATGAGAAATTCCTGAATTTTTTCCTGATAAATCAAGTCAAATTGATTTGCCCCCAATACCTGTCATGCTTCTAAGATACTGATTAGTAGATTTTTAACATTTTTCAACTTGACAAACTGAGGATTATGGGTATAATTCGGCTGAATTTAATTCAGTTTTTGATAAGCCGTCCGATAAATCATCTGGACCGGCATTGGTTTCAAGGAGGCGTCATTTAACTGAATTGCCTTATTTATTGAGTTTTTAACTGTAAGTTTCTTTTGTTTGGCAATGTTTTTCTAAAAGGTATCCGAATCGTTTTTCCGCATCTTCAACCTTCACAAAGAGACATTCAAAACAAAGAGCTTCTTACGAGTAGGAGTTTTTCTAATGCAGGGTAACAAGCTTTATGTAGGTAACCTTAATTATGCTGTTACTGACGATCAGCTGCAGGCATTGTTTGCAAATTACGGGGAAGTCCGCGACGTCAGAATCATTTCTGGAAAAGGATTTGGCTTTGTGGAAATGTCCAACAACGAAGAAGCCGAGAAGGCTATGGAATCATTGAACGGCACCGACTTCGAGGGCCGTACACTAAGGATCGACGAGGCTCGCCCGCCCCGTCCGAGGAATGACAGAAGAGGGGGAGGCGGCGGAAGACGATATTAATCATAGAATAGAATAATCGGTCCCGAAGACGAAGATCTGCCGGTCAATCGTCCCATTCAGCGGACGGTTATTTCCTCTTCGGTTGTAAATAGACTATCAAGCTAAAAAATATAATATTAACAAAAACAGGGTGCAAGAAGATTGCACCCTGCTTTTTTTCGCAATATTTATTGGGGTTTTCAGTTAGACTATTTTGCGCAGGGCTTCCAGCGAGCGGGCATAATCGGGCTCATCGCTTACCTCGGGTACTATCTGGAAATCAACAATCTTATTATTCTTATCCACAATTACCACCGCCCGACTCAATAATCTGATTTCCTTCAACAGTAAGCCATATTTCAGACCAAAATCAGCATCGTTGAAATCGGAAAGGGTGATAACATCCTCGAGCTCATTTTCATCCACCCACCGTTTCTGGGCAAAAGGCAGATCCATAGAGATAGTGAAGAATTTTATCTCGTCACTGATTTTCTTGACCTCTTTATTGAAGCGCTCGGTCTGTAATGCGCAAACCTCGGTATCGAGTGATGAGACCACGGATAAAAGGCGGATGGAACCGTCCGAATCAGATAATCTGACACTCTTTAGATCATTATCCAAGAGCTGGAAATCAGGAGCGGTGTCGCCTTCCTTCAGTTCGGGACCAAGGAGTGTCATCGGTTTGCCCAAAATTGATACCACACCGGTTCTTTCTTCAGCCATTATTACCTCCTGCTCAGTTTTGCCAAATAATAAGTTCGTACATTAACGCAAAGCAGGGACAAAAAGTCAAATATCTTTTGAACTTAGGAGAATTTTATCTTGTGAACATATTCTCAAAATATAAATGCGGATTACTTGACAAATGACCGCGTAAAATTATATTTTAGGGTTTTATATTTGGGGCATGGTATGCCCGGTCAATATAGTTTAATGTATGCGTTAGAGGTATTTTTATGAAAGAGATAAAGCCGGAAGATATTAATGTAATTTTGGCTACGGATTGCGGATCAACCACGACCAAAGCGATTCTGATAGAAAAAGTTGGAGACGAATACCGCCTGATCGTCCGCGGTGAGGCCCCGACCACAGTAGAGGCGCCCTTTGAAGATGTGACCATGGGCGTTCTCAATGCAGTCGCTGAGGTCGAAGAGCTNNNAGAAGGAACTGATATATATGTCTCCACCTCCTCCGCAGGCGGTGGGTTGCAGATGATGGTTGCGGGAGTGGTACGTTCCATGACCGCGGAATCGGCGGAACGTGCAGCACTGGGAGCCGGCGCTATTGTAATGGATGTGATTGCCTCTAACGACAAGCGTCTGCCGCATGAGCAGATCGAGAGAATTCGGCATTTACGTCCAGATATGATTCTCTTGTCTGGGGGAATCGATGGCGGTACGATTACGCATGTGGTTGAAATTGCAGAGCTTATTTCAGGAGCAGACCCCAGGCCGAGGCTTGGCTCGGGTTATAACCTGCCGGTTATATATGCCGGGAATAAGGACGCTCGCGGTGCTATCAAAGAGACTCTTGAAGATAAGGTCGATCTGGGTATTGTGGATAATATTCGGCCGGTACTGGAAAAGGAGAATCTGCTTCCGGCAAGGGAAAAAATACACGATTTGTTCATGGAACATGTTATGGCCCAAGCTCCGGGATACAGCAAATTAATGGAATGGACCGATGTACCTATCATGCCCACTCCGGGAGCGGTCGGCTTGATTATGAAAACTATTGCCGATCTCGAGAATATCGAGGTACTCGGAGTGGATATCGGAGGAGCCACAACCGACGTCTTCAGTGTATTTCAGGGCGTGTTCAACCGTACAGTTTCGGCAAACCTGGGAATGAGCTACTCGGTTTCAAACGTATTTGCCGAGGCCACGCTTCCGATGGTAATGCGCTGGGTACCGTTTGATATGGATGAACGTGACCTGAGGAATCGCGTCAAGAATAAGATGATTCGCCCGACCACAATTCCCCAGAGTATGCAGGAGTTGATTTTTGAGCAGGCAATTGCCAAAGAGGCGCTGCGCCTGGCTTTCATACAGCATAAGAACTTTGCCACGGTGCTCAAAGGTGTGCAGCAACAGCGCACAATTGCAGATGCCTTTGATCAGCGGGCGGGCGGCGAGACTCTGGTTAATATGATGACGCTCAATATGCTGATAGGTTCCGGCGGAGTTCTGTCCCATGCTCCGCGGCGTCAACAGGCGGCCTTAATGCTTATCGATGCTTTCCAGCCGGAGGGAATCACCCGTCTGGCGGTAGACTCGATTTTCATGATGCCCCAGCTGGGTGTGCTCTCACAGGTACATGCCAAAGCTGCTAAGGAAGTGTTCGACAAGGATTGCCTGATCCATCTGGGCACATGTATCGCCCCTGTCGGTGAGGCAAAGACCGGCAAGCCGATGATGAAGTACAAGTTTGAACTCCCCGGCGGGAAGACCGAACAGGGCGAGCTTAAAGTTGGTGAGATGATCAAGATAGATCTGGGATTCGATCCCGAAACTGATCTTCCACTCAAGGCCAAGGCTGTACTCGAGCCGGAGCGCGGATTTGATCTTGGATCCGGCAAGGGTTCACATCTCGAAACCACTGTTTCCGGAGGTGTCAGCGGCTTGATTCTGGATGGGCGCGGGAGACCGTTCACACCGCCTGAAAACAACAAGGAAAGGGTTGAAAGCCTGATCCAGTGGATGACCGCTTTGAATGTTTATAACGAGGATGCCCTGCAGGGCTGATATAGATTGATGTCGAATTGATATAAAGGAGTCATATATGGCGCATTCATATACACCAGGATTGAAAGTCACCGAGAGGATGAAGATCACGAAAAAGCGGATTCTTCCTCTGAAGGGTGACGTTGTTGTGAAGGTCGGCGACAAGGTCGAACCCGACACAGTGGTTGCCAGAACTGATCTTCCCGGGACGGTAGAGCCGTTGAACGTGGCCAATATCCTTGGCGTACCCCCCGAGGATGTTGAAGATTGCATGGTCAAAAAGGAAGGCGATCAAATTGAAAAGGGTGAGACTATTGCTTTG
>JAABVY010000229.1:5964-28081 GCA_011777135.1 Candidatus Zixiibacteriota bacterium
GTCAGGTTCTCTTGAGAGGGGAGCCTATTCCGGTCGAGGTCAAAGCATATCTTCAGGGTGAAGTAGTCGAGATTTTCGAAAATGAGGGTTGTGCTATATCCACGCTGGGCTCATTTGTTCAGGGTATTTTCGGTGTGGGCGGCGAAACTCACGGTACGCTTAAAATAGTAGTGCCCGATAATGCCACAGTTTTGGAAGAAAAACATATCGATGAAAACTGTAAGGGCTGTGTGGTGGTCGGCGGTTCCATGGCAACCGCGGACGCCGTCAAGAAGGCCATATCTGTAGAAGCAGCGGGAATTGTAGCGGGGGGTATTTCAGATAAGGATTTGCGTGAATTCTTGGGCTATGATATCGGAGTCGCTATAACCGGAAACGAGGAACTGGGAGTGACGCTCGTCATTACCGAGGGCTTCGGTGAAATCGCCATGGCGGAGAAGACATTCGAACTTCTAAAATCTAAAGAAGGGATAATGGCCTGTATTAACGGTGCCACGCAGATCAGGGCCGGTGTAATCCGTCCCGAGGTGGTAATACCCTTAAGCGGTGAAATCGCGGAGACCGGAGCAGAGGAAGTGGCCCTTACCGAAGGTTTGAAGGTGGGGTCGCCGATCCGGGTAATCCGTCAGCCTTACTTTGGTCAGATCGGTACCGTATCCGACCTTCCGCCTGCCCTGCAGCAGCTCGATTCAGAATCTAAAGCTCGTGTGCTGGAGGTCGAATTTCAGGAGGGCAAGAAGGCCATAATTCCAAGAGCCAATGTTGAATTAATAGAAGGCTGAAGCTTTTAGGCTTGACTTATGATAAATTGGTCGTTAATTCGTGGCTGTCTGAAGGAGCTTGAACAGCCCTGGTATTTCTAATTAGCATCCTCAGGAAAGTAATGCTGATAAAAAGAATTCTGATCATCTCTCTCTGGTGCTTGTTTGCTTCCGCAGATCTCCTTCCTGCACAGGATAATCCGCCCGCAAATATCAATACAGAGTTTTCGCAGCGTTTCCAGCTTGAACCGCCAACAGATTTTAAAGTCAAGGATACCCCTAATGACAACGGCGGATCACTGACCCTGACATGGAGGCTTTCACCGGATGATAATCTCTGGGGTAAACGGGGATTGGTGGAAAAATATGTGATTGGAAGAAGGGTGGCAGGTGAAGAACATTTCAATTTTATCAGCACGGCAACCAATCAGAGTCGGTCGGCCTTCGATAATTCGGTTAATAATAAAGACAGCTATGAATACCAGCTGGCTGCATACCCATTTAAATATATCTTCAGGCCGATTCCCTGGAACAGCATAATGATGGTAAAACAGATGGAGAGGTTCAAAACGCTGGCCCCCTGGATTTCTCTGAATCCCCATGGGGTGATTCTCTCGATGCTGTCTCAGAATTATAGTTATTACTTAGATCTTAACGGCTATCAATCTGATCTGGCTCAAAAATCTATCTGGGAAAATTTCAGCGCCGGCACCGAACTGGCCGGACCTGAGGAAATTGCGCTAACTTTTGCAGCAAGCAATCTCATTTCACCGTTCACGCCGTATTTCAGCTTTTATCTGCAAAGTTCCCTGACTTCAGATCCATATCAGTTGATTACCATCGGAAGATATCTGGGTGAGGGCCTGATGGCCAGGACTGATGTGGCCGGGCCGGTCAAGACTAAGAAATCATGGCTGAATATGCGGCGTGTGAATGTCCTTGTTATAACGGTAGTTTTGTCGTTCTTCATATTGTATTTCATTCGTCAGGCCCGCAAGGGAAAAGAGCTGTTTATCAGGAAAATTGCCGGTCTGGATGCCGTCGAAGAAGCGGTTGGACGGGCGACGGAGATGGGCAAGGAGATATTCTTCATTCCCGGTACCCAGGATATGCAGAATATTCAGACTATTGCCGGTGTGACGATTTTGGGACGTGTCGCGCGTTTGACGGCCGAGATGGATACCAAACTGGAGGTGCCGGTTTCGCGTTCGCTGGTTATGGTGACGGCGCGTGAGATTGTCCAGGAAGCATATGCAAATGCCGGCCGTCCAGAGGCTTTTGATGAAGATATGGTGCATTATCTGACCGATGATCAGTTCGGGTATGCTGCCGCAATTGATGGTAAGATGGTGCGTCAGAGACCGGCCACTATTTTCTATATGGGCGCATTTTATGCAGAGTCTTTGATTCTGGCCGAGACAGGTAATTCGATTGATGCAATTCAAATTGCAGGCACAGCCATGCCTGCCCAGCTTCCGTTTTTTGTGGCGGCCTGCGACTATACCCTTATCGGCGAGGAGCTCTTTGCCGCTTCCGCTTATCTTTCTAAAGAGCCGAAGCTTCTGGGTTCTCTCAAGGGACAGGATATTGGCAAGGCTCTTTTATTAATAGCTCTGGCAGTGGGTGTAATCGTGCAGACGTTTGGATGGTTTGACTTTGCGTCATTATTCAGGGTGTAAGATCTTATGAGACGAGAGATTCCATTAATAATTACAGCGACTGTCGGTATAGCTTATATAATCCAGTATTTTATACCCCACACACCATTCGACAAAGTCGAAGCCCTGTTCAGTGACTGGCTTTCTATTATTGCCGCCTCCGCAATCTGGCTCGGTGCGTTAAATCTGCTGAAGCTTTCTTTTCTCAGCGTATCCAAACGCAAGAAGGACTGGTTTTTCTCGCTGGTAATAATCATTTCATGGTTGACCATGGCACTGGTGGGGATATCGGAGGGACCGGGATTTCAGGAGCCGGGCACCAAGTTTGACTGGCTCTATAATAATGTTTACACCCCGCTTTCTGCGACCATGTTTGCAATGCTGGCTTTTTATGTCGCTTCGGCCTCTTATCGTGCCTTCAGGGCCAGGAATTTTCAGGCCACACTGCTCCTGGTGGCGGCCTTTCTGGTACTATCTGGACGGGTTCTTTTTGACGAACTGATTTTTGGCTTTTTGCCGGCCGACTGGAAGATCCTCTCGACGATCTCGGATTTCATAATGCAGGTACTGAATACTGCCGGTCAGCGGGCGATTCTGATCGGTATTGCGCTGGGGACTGTTTCGACATCCCTGCGCATAATTCTCGGTATCGAACGTTCATACCTGGGGAGTGATTGATGAATTTTTGGAAAGCGCTTCTGGCTATAGACAGACGTTGGATTTTTCTTTTCGTCTTTCTCGCTTTAGCCGTACCGATGTTCCTGAATGTCGATTTCGAGCTTTCGATCTCGCGCGAGGTACAGGGATTATATGATGCGCTTGATAAACTGCAGCCCAATTCCAAGGTCTTGATGTCATTCGATTATGATCCACCGTCTGCTCCGGAGCTTCAGCCTATGGCAGATGCGATCATGAAATACTGTCTGAAAAAGCGGCTACGCATAATTATCATGGGACTCTGGCCCCAGGGACCGATACAGGCCAATATGGCGCTCAACCGGGCCTTCGCGGAGGATGATATCGATGAATCCGAATATGTTTACGGGATACATTATGTGAACCTTGGCTATCAGGCTGGAAATGAATTCGTGATTCAGAGGATGGGCTCGTCTTTTTATGACATGTTCAAGAATGATTACGCTGGCAACCGATATGAAGAGCTTCCTTTAATGCGCGGTATAAAAAATTTCAACGACATAGATTTTTCCATTAATTTTTCCGCCGGTTATCCGGGAACTGTCGAATGGGTGCAGATAGCTGTTGACCGGTTTCATGTCCGTCTTGGTGCAGGTAATACCGCGGTTCAGGCGCCTCAGGTTTATCCCTATTATAATTCGGGGCAGATTGTGGGGCTGGCTGGCGGTATGCGCGGGGCCGCTGAACTCGAGGGTGTGTTTGCAAAGGGCGATGGCGGAAGAGTTGAATATAAGGATAAGGGCACGAAATACATGTTTTCGCAGACGATCGCACACGCGGTTGTGATGTTCTTCATCGTGGTCGGGAACATTGCCTATTTTGTAATTGGACGCAAGGATAAACTCAAGGCGAGTAGATAATATGAGCTCCGATATTATAGGTGTTTGGATTGCAGCGTTTTTGACTCTGGGCATAATGTCCTTTTTATATAAGGACAATCCGTGGTATAAATTTTCTGAGGCCATTTTTGTCGGTCTTTCGGCCGGATACTGGTTTGCCTCGCTCTTCTGGCAGAGCCTGCATGCAAAGTTCTGGACCAATTGGAGTCCGGCGGTGCAGAGTCTTCTCCAGGGACAATTCGATTATAATCTGCTATATACCGGTGCCGGAATTCTGGGACTTATGATGCTTTTGCGTCTTGTCCCTCCGATTGGATGGATTTCCCGCTGGCCGCTCTCGGTGGTGGTGGGTGGAACCGCAGGGTTATACCTGATCAATTATCTGGTTTCCAATGCTGTGCGTCAAATAGGCAGTACGATTCAGCCGGTGGTGACTTCCCCGGAATCGATTGGATGGGTTCAGTCGGGCGGCGTGATTATCGGGAATGTTCTTGTGTTCGCGGTGCTTGTGGTTTCCCNNCTTGTGGTTTCCCTGGGATTCATACTCTTCGGGCGCAGCAGTACCATAGATCTGCCCACACCCACAAAACTTTTCTTCTTTGCTATCGCTCTCGCTGCATGCGGGCTGGGAACATACTACAGCCTTTCGATGCCCTTGAATCTTACCGGACTGATAATTTTCATGGGTGTTTTCTGTGGATTGATATATTTCTTCTTCTCAAAGGAACATACCGGATTTTTCGGAGGTGCCGCCACAGTGGGCACCTGGTTCTTGATGGTCACATTCGGCGCCTCATTCGGATATACTGTCATGAGCCGTATGTCGCTCTTGATCGGAAGAATCGATTTTCTTCTGGTCGAGTGGCTGAAGGTAGTCAGATGATCCCGCATTAAATCTCCAGAATTCTCTTAATTCTCATTCAAGTTTGCAGACCTGCTCCCAGATATTATGATTGAGCTGTGTCTATTTTATTCTTCTTGCAATTGATGAAATGCCATAAATTACTTGACTTCTCGAACCGGAAATAGTTATAATAAGCGTCAGTTTTTATATTGGCCGTGGCCATTGATGAGGCATAAATTTTGAAAATAAAAATTTTTAAATAAATTACATTATGGTGGCCCCACATATGGATATGTGCGGCCTTTTTTGTGTCTGGAAAATGTTAAAATTAAAAGCTGCGATTTTCACCTTACTGTTTCACTTTCTGTTTTGCTTCTCTGCAGTTGCCCAGACTGAAGAGAAAATATCAGACACAACTGTCCAAGAGGAAGACGCTTACCAGATTCCCAAGCTGGCCCCGGTAACAGATCTCGAGGTAAAGGACAGTCCGGATGATGCCGGTGGAGAAATTGAATTAATCTGGGATCTTTCATCAGATGATATTGCTGATGATGGTCTGGTCTCAAAATATATTATCCTGCGTTCGCAGAATCCGGCTTTCGATTTCCATATCGTGGGCGTTGCCAATCATCAGGATACATTATATATCGATAAAGGCACCAAAGACGGTACAGGATATTATTATAAGGTAGTTACATTCCCGAAATATCAGGGAGAGGTCAGACTCACCCGAGAAGAAATCGATCCTCTTATGGAACAGTTTCCCGAGTTCACCGAGCTTGGCATTAAAGATGTGTCCATGCTGGCGGAGTATGATCGGAATTTGATGGCCTCTTTCGAGGATGAAATCCTGGGTACCTCCAATGTAGTCGGACCGGTTAAGTCGAGCGCTCAATGGTTCAATTCGAAAGATCTGGATACGCTCATTATCGGCCTAATCATCTGTACGTCAGTGGTAATTTTTATTGCCATGGCGCGAGGGGGAAGAAAGCTCTTCCTGCGTCGCATCGGCGGCTTGCAGGCGATAGAGAATGCTATCGGCCGCGCCACCGAAATGGGCAAGTCGATTCTATTTATTCCCGGCATTCAGGATATGGATGATGTCCAGACGGTTGCCGGGATTACTATATTGGGACGTGTAGCCAAGACAATTGCAGAATATGATACCAAGATAAATATGCCCGTATCGCGTTCGATCGTGATGACCACCGCACGTGAGACAATAAAAGAGGCCTATCTTTCAGCAGGACGTCCGGATGCATATTCGGATGATATGGTGCACTATATCACCGACGAGCAATTCGGATATGTGGCTGCTGTCGACGGGATCATGGTCAGGGAGAAACCGGCCACCTGCTTCTATCTGGGTGCGTTTTTTGCCGAATCTCTGATCATGGCCGAAACCGGCAACTCAATCGGCGCTATCCAGATAGCCGGGACTGCCATGCCTGCCCAGTTGCCGTTTTTTGTGGCCGCCTGCGACTACACCTTAATCGGTGAGGAATTATTCGCGGCCTCGGCTTACCTCTCGGGCGAACCCAAACAGCTTGGCTCTCTCAAGGGTCAGGATGTGGGTAAATTCATTGCAATGGTATTTATCATACTGGGAACAGCATTTGCGACACTTGCCGCATTGACCGGAAGTGAGACTTTTGTAGAGATAACTGACATGATTAAATCGTGGTTTTCGGCGTAAGAGAATATGTGGCGTAGAACAGTACCTATAATGATAACATTTTTTGTCGGCACCGTACTGGTGGTGGCAGAATTTATACCCCACAGGCCGTTCGGCAATCTGGGTGAGGATTTTTCACTGTACTTCGATATTATAGCCGTCTTCGCGTTCATTCTGGGCGGTGGCAACCTCTGCCGCGTACATTTTTCCAAAGTCTACAGGAAGAAAACCGACTGGCAGTTCTCGATTGTAACCCTGCTGGGATTTTTTGTGATGCTTGCAGCCGGGCTTTTCAAGATCGGTAATCCTGAGGGAATTCAGGGAGATGTTACTGCGGCAGGATCGCTTTTTGCCGATCTGTATGATTCGATCTTCACGCCCCTGCAGGGTACTATGTATGCGCTGCTGGCATTCTTTGTGGCCTCAGCTTCATATCGGGCCTTCCGGGCGAAAAATATCGACGCATCCATATTGCTGATAGCGGCATTTGTGATTCTTCTGGGACGCACTCCCGCGCCAAGCCTGATCGCAGACTTCTTTGCCGGAGCGGGTATTGGTTTTATGGCCACAGCCTTTAATTTCGTCCCGACCTTGACAGACTGGATAATGGATGTGCCCAACCTTGCGGGACAGAGGGCGATTTTGATCGGGATTGCGCTGGGTGTTATATCGATGGCACTGAGATTAATACTGGGCGTTGAAAGAACCTATCTGGGTGCTGACAGCAAATAAAGGGATTTTATGCCTGACGATACGAAAAATAAAGCGGGTCTTCTGGAACGGCTGCAGTTTATCGACCGCCGTTATATCTTCATCTTCATTGCACTTGCGGTGATTATCCCGCTGCTCCTGGGACTGCGGTTTGAGGAAGAGCCTTCGCCCATAGTCCTGGCGTTGTATGACAAAATAGATGATTTGCCCCCCGGATCACGTCTTTTGATGTCGTTTGATTATGGTCCAACTACCGCGCCTGAAATTCAGCCTATGGTTGATGTTATTCTGCGTCATGCATGTCTGAAGGGGCTTAAAGTCTACCTCATGGCGGTCTGGGCCACAGGGCAAAGCCTTACGGTTCAGACTGTGGAACAGGTACTGGAACCGGAATTCCCCAATTATGAATATGGCATAGATTATGTTAATCTCGGATATAAAGCGGGCAACCAGGGCTTGATCCGTGTGATCGTGGACGATATGAAGCGCATGTACAGCACCGATGCTAACGGTACCGATATCGAAGAGATTCCGATCATGAAGCAAGTGGCCAGCTTGAAAGATATGGATTTGATCGTGTCCTTCGGCGGCGGATTCCCCGGTATCAAGGAGTGGATCCTGTTTGCCGGTGACCCGGGTCAGATCCCGATCGGCGGGGCCTGCACTGCTGTCTCGGCTCCCCAGCTTTATCCCTATTATCCCAATCAGATGGTCGGGCTCCTGGGCGGGATCAAGGGCGCGGCCGAATATGAAAGTCATGTGCTGAACACATATCCGGATGCATTCGCGAAGACCCCTACTCCGGGAATGAATATGATGGTCGCGCAGATGGTTGCGCATATCGTTATAATGCTCTTTATAGTTTTCGGAAATGTGATGTACTTCATGTATCGCGGTAAGGAACGCAAATTGACTCTGGAGAAATAAGGACTGTGAATCCAAAAACCATTAAGTGGATCATATTTGTAATCGTACTCTCCGCCATCGTGCTGAGTGTCTATCTAGTGACAATGGACAGAGGGTCGCTGCGGGATGGAATATTCATTACTTCCGGAGCTTTTCTGACTCTCTTCATCATGTCATTTCTTTACAAGGACAATCCCTATTATAAATTCGCGGAACATCTGTTTGTGGGTGTTTCTGCGGCTTACTGGATGACCATGGGTTTCTGGGGCACTATGGTGCCGAATCTGGTGGCCAAACTCTGGCCGGGAGCGGTAAAGGGCGTCCTGCCAGCTCTGGCGGAAAAGGAACCGAGTTTTTGGTTTTTGATTCCGCTCTTTCTGGGAATAGTGCTCCTGATGCGCCTCTCACCCAAAGGCGGATGGATTTCCCGCTGGGCCCTGGCATTTATCGTAGGAACCACTGCCGGTCTGAACCTGATTCGCTACCTGCGATCCGATTTTATCCAGCAGGTCAACAATACCATCCTTCCGTTAGTGGATAAAACTGATGCCGGCGTGAGTTTCTGGGGCAGCTTTTCAAATATATTTATTTTTATAGGTGTGCTCTGCGGACTGGTATATTTCTTCTTTTCCAAAGAGCACAAAGGATTTTTCGGCGGCGCTGCAAGACTTGGAATTCTGGTTCTGATGTTAACCTTTGGAGCCGGTTTTGGATATACCGTAATGGCAAGAATATCACTTTTGGCCGGAAGGATGACCTATCTTTTCGGCGATTGGCTTGGATTAATCAAATAATCAATAATTTAGAGGTGCTTATGAAAGATTGCCTTTTCCAGATGCGATTGAAATTACTGCTCCTGGCAATACTGCTGTTTATGGCGACGTCGGTATTTGCCCAGGCGCCGGATCAATCTGGTGAGGCTTCCATGGAGACGGATACGCTTCAAGAAGAACCGCAAATTCCACCTCCTGCTCCTCCTGAAATCGTGGAGGTCAAGGATGCAGAGAACGACCATGGACATGCGATTGACCTGGAATGGAAGCTTTCTCCCGACGATGATGGTACCGGGAATTATGTAACCGGATATGAGATCTGGCGGGGCGAGATGGTTGAAGGTGAAATCGAATACGAACTTCGGCGAGCAGTTCCCTATGGAGTCACAACTTATACCGATCGGGGAGATGCTCCGGGCGGACCTGATCCTATGCCAAACGGCGAGGATTACTGGTACAAGATTGCCGCCGTTGCCGATGAGGATGTGAAGAGCGAGTCAGAGGTTTATGGTCCGGTTCAGGCTAATGGAGAATGGTTCCACACCGGTAAGGCCCCTGTAGCTGTGGCGGTTTTGATCTTTGCTTCGTTTTCCGTAGCATTCGTAATTGTTGCCGGCGGTCAGATAGATATGAAGCAATTTCTGGTCATGTGGCCGATTATTATTGTCATCATTATATGGCTGTTCCTTCTGATCAGATTAATTACAGGAGCGTCGGTTAATGGTTTATGGTTCCTTTATGCGATACCCGGGGCGATTTTTGGCAGCATAGGCTTAGCCATCAGTATCGGTGCGATCGGATTTCTCGTCGGGTGGTTCGTACGCAGAACAAAAGGCGAGGATACCAAGCTTTATGTCCGACCTCTATCAGGAATTAATGCGGTAGACGAGGCGATTGGACGTGCCACGGAAATGGGAAAGCCGATCCTTTATGTTCTCGGTCTGGGAACTGCATCGGATATCGCCACAATCTGTTCTTTCACGATTTTGGGACGAGTGGCCCGCAGGGTAGCGGATCATCAAAGCTCCCTGATGGTGCCCTGCTATGATCCGATCGTGATGACCGTGGCTCAAGAGGTTGTGAAGAATTCATATGCCGAGGCTGGGCGGCCTGATGCTTATGATGAGGACCAGGTCTTCTTCGTCACACAGAGTCAGTTCGCCTATGTGGCGGCGGTTAACGGTATGATGCTTCGAGAGCTTCCCGCATCGAACTTTTATCTGGGAATATTTTATGCTGAATCACTGCTTCTGGCGGAAACCGGATCTCTGGCAGGGTCGATCCAGATTGCCGGTACCGACCAGGTGGCCCAGCTGCCGTTCTTCATTGTGGCCTGTGACTACACGCTGATCGGTGAAGAACTTTATGCCGCCAGCGCCTACTTGAGCGGAGAGCCAACTCTTCTCGGTTCACTCAAGGCCGAGGATTGGGGCAAGGCCATCTTTATTGTGCTGGTTATTGCCGGTGTAATAGCGGCAACGTTCGGCTGGGATCAATTTATCGAAGCCACTACGGTTAGACTATAAGTGAGGTGATGATATGAAGCAGTGGATTCCTTTAAAAATAGTATTGATCACCGGCCTTTTCATGATGATCCAGTATTTCATCCCCCGCGAAGAATCAGAGTTCTTTTATGAATATATGATCGACTTCACGATCATCATCGGCATCTTCGCGCTGGCACTGGGTATCTGGTCCCTGGTACGTGTATCCTGGGATAAGATACGGCGGAAAGCGCCGGGATGGGTTTACTCCTGGGTCATTTTGATCGGCCTGGTTGCCATGTTGTTCTTCGGATGGTGGCCATGGCGGGTCGGCAATGTCGGTGACCAGCCAGAAGGTGTGGCTGTCGGTGATGTCGATTTCGACCAGGATAACGACATTGTGGTCGCCAACTACGCCAGTGATAATGTGTCAATATTTAAGAATCGCGGCAATGGATTGTTTATATCCGCTTACACTTATCCGGCCGGCGAGACCCCGAGCGATATTGTCTTGACTGATCTGGACGGCGATAATGATCTTGATATAGCAGTCCCCAACCAGAATACGGATCAAGTCAGTGTAATCATTAACAGCAGCACTCCCGGGGATTTTGAACGCAAACGAAAAAGGATCACGCCGGACCGAAAACTTGACTCGATCTTCAATGTAGGCAAACCCAAATTCGAGAAACCTGTGGGCTATGCGGTTGGAGGGACTCCAGTTGCTATTGCACGGAGTGATTTCGATGGCGATGGCGCTCTTAACGATCTGGTTGTTGCCAACAGCGCATCCAATAATATTTCTGTCCTTATCAATAATGGCGATGGTACCTTTGCAGATGCGCGCACCTACAATGTAGGGACTAAACCTGTTGATGTATATGCCGCCGATTTCAACCGAGATCTCGTAAATGATATAGTTGTTGCAAATGAAGGCTCGAGCAATGTTTCGCTTTTGTTTGGAGAGGGCAACGGTACCTTCCAGAGCGCTCAGAATTTCGCGGTGGATGGCGGTGAGATCACCGCGCTGGCTACCGGCGACTTTGATGAAAACGGATGGATCGACCTGGCTGTGACCGAAAGCAAAGGCGACGAACCGGGTATACTGCACATACTCAGAANNTATCAGACCGGGATCCGGCCCACAGCTGTCGCCGGCGGAAGCATCAACGATGACGAGTTTCGCGATCTCGTTGTAGCCAGTCTCGGAGATAACATGCTCTGGGTACACAGGAATAACGGTGAAGGCGGTTTTGGCAACGCCAATCGTTTCTTCTCCGGCCGTAACCCTGTGGATGTGACCACCGGAATGATAACTGAAAATGGCAGAACGGCATTGATCTCGGCCAATGAATTGTCCAACAACATTGCCACTTTTTCGAACCGGGGCAATTTCGATTTCGAGCCGGGCGCCTCCCTTGAGTCTGGCGATATCCTTCTACTGGGAGGCTACCTGCGGAATTATTTCTATGTGCAATTCTTTGATAATATAATGATCCCGATCCAGGCCACCATGTTCTCTCTGCTGGCCTTCTATATAGCTTCGGCGGCCTATCGTGCCTTCCGGGCCAGGTCGCTTCTATCGACGATTCTGCTGGTAGCGGCCCTGATTATCATGATAAGGTTTGTACCGCTGGGACCGATTTCAGGTGCAGTTTCAGACTTGTCGAGCTGGCTTTTAAAAATACCAAATATGGCTGCGAAACGCGCAATCTTTATCGGTGTGGGTCTGGGTATGGTGGCTACCGCCGTGAAGGTCCTGCTGGGCGTTGAACGCGGTTATATGGGAAGAGATTAGGAGGTGCCTGAAATGGATTTCTTTGAAAAGATCTCAAAACTGGACAGGCGCTGGGTTTATCTCTTTCTGGCGGTTGTGGTGGTTATCGCATTCCTGACCAGGTTTGACGTGCCTGTTACAATTACATCAGAAGTAAAATCGATTTATGACAGGATCGAATCACTGAACGAAGGCGACAAGATTCTGATAGCCTTCGATTATGATCCCAATGCTCTGGCTGAGCTGCATCCGATGTCGTTCGCTATTCTCGAGCATTGCCAGAGACGGGGGGTTAAAGTAATAGGTGTGACTCTCTCCCAGTACGGGGCCGGGATGGCGGAAAATATTCTCAGAACCGCATCCGGAACTTACGCGGAGAAAATCGACAGGTTCAGGGAGTACAACCAGGAAATGTATGAAAAGTCTGGTGACAATCGTTACCGCGATAAAACATACAAGAAAGACTGGGAGTATGGTATTGATTACTGCTTCCTTGGATATAAGCCTTATCCTGCCCTGGTTATCCTTGGCATGGGCCAGAACTTCAGGCTGTATTTCCCGCAAGACTATTACAATACGCCCCTGGGAGAATTGAATATCATGCAGGGAGTGCGTAATTACAATGATATTAAACTGGCGATAGATATTACCGCCGGTAATACCGCCGATTTCTGGCTTATTTACGGCAACGGCCGTTATGGTGTGCCGCTGGCGTTAGGTCTGACCGGAGTTATGGGCGCCGACTATTATCAGTATCTGCAGTCGGGGCAGATCTTCGGCCTGATTGGCGGTTGGAAAGGTGCGGCGGAATATGAAACGCTGGTCGATTTCCAGGGAGGTAAGGCCCAGGAGGGTATGCCGGCGCAGGTGGTGGCCCACCTGACAATTATACTATTCATCGTCCTCGGAAATCTGGGGTACTTCCTTTCCGACAGGCGCAAAAAAGCAACAGTGAGCCAGCAGGTATAGGAAGGAGGGATAGAAAATGCAAGAGACATTTATATTACCGTTATTATGGTACCTACTCGGATTGGTCTTAACCCTGTTTACGTTCTCCTTCCTGTATAAGGACAATCCATTCTATAAGTTCGCCGAGCATCTGGTTGTAGGAGTGTCGGCGGGTTATTTCGTGGTTCTTCTATTCTGGACCAGCTTGAAGCCGAAACTGATCGATACGGTATTTTATAATTTTTCCAACGAATGGTTCTATATCCTGCCGGGTCTTCTGGGAATAATGATGTGGTTTCGCTTCTCGCGCAAGCTGGCCTGGGTATCACGTTATCCGATTGCGGTGTACATCGGCATCGGCAGCGGCCTGGCGATCCCGCTTAATATGCAGAACTTTGTGAACCGGCAGCTTTCCGCCACAATGGTTCCTGTCGGATTTGGCAGCGCCGCGGAGTTCTGGAATATCTTCATTGTGATCGGAGTTATCTGCGGAGTGATTTACTTCTTCTTCTCCAAGGAACACAAGGGCCTTTTTGGAGGATTGGCCAAGATCGGTATATGGGTTCTCATGATCGGCTTCGGTGCAAGTTTCGGTTTTACCGTTATGGCTCGTATTTCGCTCTTTGTGAATAGAATTGCTTATTTGAAGGACGTAATAGAGATATTTTTCGGGAGTGTCTGAGCTCCCGCTGTGTATGAGGAATTAGTTAACTTAAACGAATGTGAGACAGAGGATTGTTGTGTGAAGGGCAAGTGGGGCAATATTTGTATGATTACAAATGTATGAGCATTTAATACGTTTCATAATCGTTTAATTGTCAATAAAATAGATTTTTCGATTTTTCATAAACTTTTTGTAAAAATCGACAAAAATTTATTGACATGACAACCCATTCGTATTAAATTAGTTACATTGACAATCTTTTTGGCTCACATCTTCGAGTTTTGGACTGGTTAATCTTTAACCAAGGAAGGTGTTATGGCTAAGATTAATATATCAAAGCCTCGACGACGCAGAAAGTACAAAACGCCTGAAGAGGCTCGTGAGGCCCGGCGGGAGTACCAACGCAGGTATTACTTAGCCCACAAGGAAAAAGCCAAAGAGTACCAGAGACTCTATAACCTGACCCACAAGAAGAAACAGAAGGCTGGGGTGAAGGGTGCAAATGGGGTGGAATTCGTCCGTGAAAAGTACAAACAGACCGTGAATACTCACGATCTCATGCATGCTCCGGTTGAAAAGACTCTCAGGCTTCTGAATGATATTATAAAGGGTGAGCGCTTTTTCACAATGTAGGGCTTTTTTGCGCTATTTTTGAACCAACATTATCCAATCCAGTTCTATATCCTGATGGATTAGTGTGTCCATTTCAAATTAAGCTTGCGTTTTGGCATAATTTTTTGTAATTAGGCAGAAAATTTTAACATAATGGAGAGGATATGGTTGCAAAGGCGAAAAAGCCCAAAAAGAGGGCAACATCCAAGAAAAAACCGAAAGCTAAAAAGGTCTCGAAGACGAAGATGGCTAAATCAACAAAAGCCAAAAAAGTAGCTAAAAAGACAGCCACCAAGGCTAAAGCTGCCAAAAAAGTTAAAAAGGCTAAAACAGCCAAAAAGGCGAAGGCTGATAAAAAAGCGACGGCAGCCAAAAAAACTAAGACAACCAAAAAAACAACTACAACTAAAAGGACAAAGACATCTAAGATGAAAATGGTTTATTATTTTGGCGCAGGCAAAGCCGAGGGCCATAAAGAGGATAAATATCTCCTGGGGGGTAAAGGCAAAGGTCTGGCGGATATGACTCATGCCGGGATTCCCGTCCCTCCCGGGTTCACGATTACAGCCGATGTTTGCCGCGAATACTATGATAACAATATGCAGGTCCCGGACGGTCTGGATGAGCAGATCGAGAAAGCCATGACCAAGCTGGAAAAGGATACCGGCATGAAGTTCGGCGATCCCGAAAACCCTCTTCTTGTTTCGGTGCGTTCCGGCGCGGCTTTCTCGATGCCGGGGATGATGGATACGGTCTTAAACCTGGGTTTAAATAGCGAGACCCTGCAAGGTTTAATTAAGAAAACCGATAATGAACGCTTCGGATATGACAACTATAGACGTTTCATTGGAATGTTCGGCAATGTTGTCCTGGGTATTGATAAGGATATCTTTGAAGAAGTCATAACCAAGAAAAAGAAGCAGCGCAAGATCCGTCAGGACACCTCGCTTTCGGCCGATGATTTCAAGTCGATAATTAAGAGTTTCAAGAAAATCGTCAAGGATAAGTCGGGGGAGGAATTCCCCGAGGATCCCTGGAAACAGCTTGAGATGGCCCGGGATGCGGTCTTCCGTTCATGGAACAATCCTCGTGCAATTACATACCGCAAGCTAAATGATCTCCCCGGTGATCTTGGTACCGCAGTGAATATCCAGACCATGGTCTATGGCAATATGGGAGATACCTCTGCCACCGGGGTGGGCTTCACCCGTAATCCCTCCAGCGGAGAGAAAGAGTTCTATGGCGAGTATCTGACAAATGCTCAGGGCGAGGACGTGGTTGCCGGCATTCGTACACCCAAGCCCATCATTGAATTGAAGAAGGAGATGCCCAGCGTATACAAGCAGCTGGTTGATATAACAAACAAACTGGAAAAGTTCTATAAGGATGTGCAGGACTTTGAATTCACGATTCAGGAAGGCAAGCTGTACATGCTGCAGACCCGTGCCGGGAAGCGCACAACTCCAGCAGCAGTGAAGATTGCAGTGGATATGGTCAGGGAGAAGCTGATCAGCAAGGAAGAGGCTTTGATGCGCATAGTCCCCAAGGATCTGGATCAGCTCTTGCATCCTCGTATCGATCCAAAGGCCGAGTATGACGTTGTTGCTACAGGCCTGACTGCCTCGCCCGGAGCCGCCTGCGGAAAGGTTATATTTACGGCTGATCAGGCTGTGGAAGCCAGTGAAAGTGGGGAGAAGGTTATCCTGGTCAGAACCGAGACAAATCCTGATGATATTCATGGCATGTTCGCGGCCGAAGGGATCCTGACATCCCGCGGTGGTATGACTTCGCATGCTGCTGTTGTTGCCCGCGGCATGGGCAAGCCCTGTGTGGCCGGATGCGAAGACATCAGGGTATATGAATCACAGCGCCAGTTTGCGATTGGTACACTGATCGTCAAAGAAGGCGACATGATTACAATCAATGGTACTACTGGCGAAGTGATGTTGGGCGAGATACCGACTATTGAGCCGGAATTGACGGGTGAGTTCGGCGAGTTCATGGACTGGGCGGATGAATATCGAACCCTGGGTGTACGAACCAACGCCGACACTCCCAATGATGCTACGACTGCACGGAGGTTCGGTGCAGAAGGCATCGGGCTCTGCCGTACCGAGCATATGTTCTTCGCCGAGGATCGTCTGCCTGTTGTGCAACAGATGATTCTGGCCGACACTACCGCAGAGCGTCAGGCCGCGCTGGATAAGCTTATGCCTTTCCAGAAATCTGATTTTACCGGAATTTTCAAAGCTATGGAAGGTCTTCCGGTCACGATCAGGACTCTCGATCCGCCCCTGCATGAATTCCTGCCCAATGCCGATGAGGTCAAGGCTAAAATCAAGAAATTGATTGATGACGGCGCAGACGAGGAAAAGATAGGCAAACAGGAAAAAATCCTGGCACGAATTCAGGACCTGCATGAACAAAATCCGATGCTGGGTCATCGTGGCTGCCGTCTCGGAATCACATTCCCTGAAATCACTGAAATGCAGATCCGTGCAATCATCAAAGCCGCCTGTGATCTCGCCAAAAAAGGCAAGAAGGTATTCCCCGAGATCATGATCCCGCTGGTTGGAAATGTCAAGGAACTCGAGAACCAGAAAGAGGTTGCGGTCAGGGTGGCCGAGGAGATAATCCGCAAAACCAAAGCCAAGATTGAATACAAGGTCGGTACAATGATCGAAGTACCGCGGGCAGCTTTGACCGCCGATGAAGTTGCCTCGCAGGCCGATTTCTTCTCCTTTGGAACCAACGACCTGACCCAGATGACGATGGGCTTTTCACGTGATGACGCCGGCAAATTCCTGAAATACTATATCGATAAGGGGATCTTCGAAAAGGACCCATTTGTAACCCTGGATCAGACCGGAGTGGGTCAGCTTGTGCAGATGGGTACGGAAAAAGGACGTTCGGTCAACAAAGATCTGAAGGTTGGAATATGCGGAGAGCATGGAGGCGATCCGGCTAGTGTCGAATTTTGTTACAAGACCGGATTGAATTATGTTTCCTGTTCACCGTTCCGCGTACCGATTGCCCGGCTGGCCGCTGCCCAGGCTGTAATCAAAGAAAAGCATGAAAAGAAAAAAGGCAGCAAGACGTATACAACAGCATAAACAATGTAAAGCCCCCGTTTACGGGGGCTTTTTTGTGTGGTAAATTAGCTTCAAATTGAGTATATATCACAAAAATGGCTGGCTGAAATATTTAATGAGGAATAATCCATGAAAGGGTTAGAACATATCTTCGACCCCAAATCGATCGCCGTGATAGGCGCTACTCCCGTCAAGGGCAAGATCGGACATGAAGTTCTGCATAATCTTATAAGTTATGAATTCAATGGTAAAGTATTTCCGGTAAATCCCTCTCATTCCGTTATTCATTCAATAAAGGCCTATTCCACTGTACGTGATGTGCCCGACGCTGTTGACTGCGCGGTGATCATAGTCCCGCGTGAACATGTCTCCAAAGTGGTTGACCAATGCGGAGAAAAGGGAGTTAAAGGGCTGATTGTCATAACAGCCGGATTTCGTGAGGTTGGGGCAACCGGAGCAAAGATGGAAGAGGAGTTGACGGAGAAAGTTAAAGAGTATGGTATGCGGATGATCGGTCCCAATTGCTTCGGTGTGATCAATGCCAACCCGTCATGCCGCATGGATGCCACCTTTTCCAAGGTCAGGCCGAAATATGGCAAGATTGGATTCGTTTCACAGTCGGGCGCTATGGGCGAAGCGATCATGGCGCTGGCCACTCAGATGAATCTGGGATTTTCCAAGTTTGTCTCAATCGGCAATAAAGCCGATGTACACAGTATCGATGTGATGGAATATCTCGGGCAGGATCCAGATACAGAGATCATACTTTTATATCTCGAGGATTTTGGCAATCCCCGTAATTTCAGCAGCCTGGCACGTCAGATTACAAAGATAAAACCGGTAATTGCGGTCAAGGCAGGGACTACGCCCAAGGGTATGGCCGCGGCTTCCTCGCACACAGGCGCCCTGGCAGGCTCGGATGTTTCGGTCGAGGCGCTTTTCCAGCAGACTGGAATCCTCAGAGTGGGTACTATCGAGCAGATGTTTGATGTGGCCTCGGCATTTGCGCGCATGCCCCTTCCCAAAGGAAGCAATGTGGGTGTTGTGACCAATGCCGGAGGCCCGGGTATTATTGCTACCGATTCGCTGGTAAACCTGGGCTTGGACTTACCAGACTATGCTCCCGGCACACAGAAAAAGATACGGCCAATCCTACCCCCGGATACTCCCATAGGAAATCCGTTGGATTTGATTGCGGGCGCCGGGGAGAAAGAGTTTCAACATGCCCTCCATGCCGTCTGTCATGATAAAAATATCGATTCAGTTTTTGCCATATTCGTACCGCCTATTACTGTCAACCAGGAGGCTGTGGCGCATTCGATAGTAAACACATTCAAGGAACATGACAAACCGATGGTAGCATGTTTTATGGGTGTTGGACTGGAATCGACCGGATTACTGATTCTAAGGAATAACGAGATACCTTCATTCATATTCCCCGAATCCGCCGCGCGGACACTGGCGAATCTTGAGAAATATCGTCAATGGAAAGATCGTCCCGAGGGTGAGTTCAAAAAATTCGAAGTCAAAAAGAAGAAGGTGCAGAGTATAATCAACAGAGCGGAGACCCCTGAGATAATCGGTGAACAGGCATTGGACATCCTCGAAGCCTATGGTTTTCCGATTGCACCATATCTATATGCTTATTCCAAGGAAGAGGCGGTAAAGCAGGCCAGGAAGCTGGGCTTCCCGGTGGCGATGAAAATTAACACGCCCAAGATCTTGCACAAGACTGATAAAGGCGCGGTGGCCCTTGACCTGAGGACCCCTGACGAGATCAACAAGACATTCGATAGCCTGAAAAAGAAAGTCGCCCGAGACCTCAAAGGCAAAGAGAAATTTTCCGTCGTGATTCAGGAGATGGTATCGAGCGGGGTCGAGACAGTTATCGGGATGTCCACCGACCCTGCCTTCGGTCCGATTATCATGTTCGGCCTTGGGGGCATTTATGTCGAGATTATGAAGGATGTTGCTTTCAAGATCAATCCACTTTCCGATCTTGATGCCGAGGAAATGATCAAATCCTTGAAGGGATACCAGATTTTGAAGGGCTTCCGGGGTAGCGAGCCTGTCAATATGGATGTGTTGATTGATTCGATACTCAGGATAAGCCAGCTTGTGAGCGACTTTGCAGAAATTGCCGAGCTCGATGTCAATCCCTTCATTATATCCGCATCTCCCAAAACCACCAAAGCTGTGGATGCCAGATTCATTATAAGAAAATAAAATAAATTCCTTTGCTTTGAGGGGGCCGTTGAATGGAAGTGGGTGCTCTCCTCATGTGCAAATAGGCTGAACAATAACCGCGCTGTTTCTGTTGTATCTTTTTAAAGAAATTAAAATTTGAATAATAATAAAAAGGAGGAAGCTATGGATAATGCTCGTAGAAACTTTTTGAAGGGGGCCGGCGGTGCCATAGTGACGGCGGGATTTGTGGGAGCACCGTTTATATCATCACAGGCTCAGGCTCAGACTTCAATGGGAATGGCCGGGGAGCCCACCAAACATACACTGCCGGACCTGGACTATGCTTACAACGCACTCGAGCCGTATATCGATGAGCAGACCATGAGGCTGCATCATGATAAGCATCACCAGGGATATGTAAACGGTCTGAATAATGCTGAGGAGCAGCTTGCTCTGGCACGCGGCAGCGGCGATTATGATATGGTTCAACACTGGACACTGAAAGCCGCTTTTCATGGCGCCGGACATTATCTGCACTCGATTTTCTGGAAAGTCATGGCGCCGCCCAACAATGGCGGGGGCGGCATGCCCTCAGGTTTGGTTGCGGAAAGAATCAATAAAGACTTTGGATCATTTGACAATTTCAAGGATCAGTTTTCTGCGGCGTCCAAGTCAGTCGAGGGATCCGGCTGGGGCATTCTGGCCTACCGTCCCATTGACCAGCGTCTGGTTATTATGCAGGCCGAGAACCATCAGAAGATGACCCAATGGGTGATTGCACCGTTGATGTGTATCGATGTTTGGGAACATGCCTATTATCTCAAATACCAGAACAGGCGTGGCGAGTATGTCGATAACTGGTGGAATGTTGTCAACTGGCCCCAGGTGGAAGAGCACCTTAAGCTGGCTATGGGATAAAGAATAATTCGCGGCGCACAGGGAGCCGGCTATGAGTGCCGGCGTAAGAACTTCCTTGCTATTGGTCCGATGCGTTTGGACTGATTTAACCATGGAGTGTGTCCGCCATCCACGATATGCAGCTTGCCATCCGGCATAGACTCAACCATTGCTTTTCCTATATCGGGGGAACCAAAGGGATCATTCTCACCCCAAAATATTAACGTTGGCTGGTGTATTTTAGATATTTGATCGGCTGTAAGTCTCTTTTCCGGGCGTGTACCTCGCAAACGAAGCAGGGTATGCACTGTCGAAAGAAACATCTGACGGAAAGCCGGTAACTGTTCTGTTGCAACCAGAAGATCGATTAATTCCGGAACCAGAGGATATTCCTTCACCATCTTACTTAATTGCTTAACCTGCTTTTTCGATGGCGGCTGAAGCCGTGTCAGGAGACGGCCCAGAGGCCTGACTGAAAGAAGCCGCATTGGAAAGGGAGCGGAAGAATCGAGAACCAGCGCGGGACATCCGATATGGATCATCGGTCCAACCCGATCTCGATCCAGGGCCAGCCAGCATGCCCACAGCGATCCAAGCGAATTGGCCACCAATGGCGGCCGGTCAAGTCCCAGGCTGTCCAGCACGTCCTCGAGAAAAAGAACAGCGTTGCGCCGCATGTCGCTCGCAAAATCTGGCTGAGTATCCGTGAGACCATATCCCGGCAGATCGACCACATACAACTGCAATCCCTCTAATTCAGCCATCAGGGGAGCCCACATTGCACCGGGCGTTCCAATCCCGTTGATCATAACCACCGGAGTACCTTCGCCTGAAACCAATACCTGTGCACGTCCGCTTATCGATGATATTTCGATGAATTGAGGCCGCGCGTTCACTTCATAACGGTCCAGCATTCGTTGCTGGGCCTGTATAAAATCTTGTATTTCGTCCGTCATGATAAAAAGACCATTCTCAGATGAAGCCCTGCATTGTTTTTTTCAAATCAAAAAGCGTCCAATGTACCCCGGAATTTAGCGTCGTTAAGCATGACCTTCATAAGATTGGTCATATGCTGCTTTTCCATCTTGATTATAGCATCCAGTTCTTCGCTTTCGCCGACAACATCTTTCAATGCATAATAATAGAACAGGGTGGATTTCTCGAACCTGAACGCTCTCTGGATGACCTGCTCGGGCTTTTCGACTTTGGCGATGCCCTTGAAGGCGTCAGTCTTGAAAAATTCCGAAACGGAGGCAGCTTTCAGGTATACTTCACGTTCTGGATCAATATCTTTGTCCTTGGGCGCTTTCCCCAGAAGCTCCTTGAATTGTTTCTCGTGAGTCTTTTCATCTTTTGCAAGTTGAGCGAAAATATCCCGTATTTCAGGTTGGTTTTTAAATCTCTCCGCCAGCTCATCATAAAATTTTGCACCAATTTCCTCGGTTTTGATTGCCAGTTCAATGCTCTTCTGAATTGTGGGATTATCTAACATCTGCACCATCTCTTTTTGTTTGTTTACTCCATCTGCATTTAAGGTCTATTTTTAGATGTATGTTCCATCCCCTCGATATCAAGGAGGCATCCTGTGGGCAG
>JAABVY010000087.1:0-1210 GCA_011777135.1 Candidatus Zixiibacteriota bacterium
ATTCCGGATAAGAGCTGAAATCAGCGTTGCGCTGAATCCACGTGAGTACAAGAACCGATACATTTTTTCTCTTCTTTTTTTCAGATCCGCTTCTCGCTCAAACATTTTCATTTTCTTTTCCAGCAGCCTGCCGGCATTTTCAAGTTCATCGGCCTCAGGGTAGTTTTTCTGCAAGATATTTTCAATCGCAGTGCCGCTCAAGCGCTTCTTTCTTAAGGCCATTCGAATATAACGTTTACCGAAACCCTTTCGTTTAAGCTGCGAAATATATACATCGGCGGTTCTTTTGTCATTGATATAATTGAAACGCTCGCACTCTACTATCACCGTATTGATGACGTTACTTTCAAAGCCCCGCTGCTGAAGCTTCTGTTTCAATTCATATTTTGAATGATCGCGATTGGTGAGAATTCGAACCGCCGTATTCATGGCTTGTTGGTGGGATGTTTTGGCAGGAGTTGAATAATTTCGTCTTCTGTCTTCTTTCATCTGACCTCTGTTATATAGTGGTTGTTAAAAAACAATCCGGTAGTTGATTGTTTTTCTACAACCGTACACGCGCTTATGCCGCAATTCCATATTTAGAAACATTATGATGGAAAGCGGCGAGATTGCGGCAGCCATGGACCCTTCACCTGATAGCCGTCTTCTATAAGCAAGCGGCTCATGCCCCTCAGGTGTGGTGCCCCGACAAAGGCCACTACCTGTCCCTGCTCAAGTTCAGCACGCATCCGCTGATGAAAGATTTTATCACGTTCATTGATAACCGTATGATGCCGGCTGGGAAAACGCACACGGGTGAATTTCAGTTTCTCTAAATCGCCGTCCAGATAGCATTCAACATATTCCTGGGCAAATTCCTTCCAGCGATCAACCTGACTTAGGAAGAAGATAATGTTATCATGCGTGATGTTTTGCAAAACTTTAATCTGCTCTTCTATGGTTTCGAGAAAGACAATCTTCTTTCCCAATTCCCTGGCAATCTGATAGCCCTCCAGATCAACGGAGTATTTCCAGCCAAGGCGTTTGAGGTAACCGGACCACAGGGTGAAGAATGCCAGCCAGGGTCTCATATCCTTTACCATTTCATAGACGGTATCTTTCAGGTCAAATTTGCTGAAAGTTACCAGATACGATGAATGCCTAGCCCGGCAAACCGGTACCAAAGCATCGCTGATGCTGGCAATGGTATTATCATCCAACTCGTTGA
>JAABVY010000087.1:1322-1476 GCA_011777135.1 Candidatus Zixiibacteriota bacterium
CATCTTTCAGATACCGCTGGAGGGAATTTTTAAAGCTATACGGAAAAAAATGAGCGGTGCCGACAAGATGTGAAATCCTGCCGTTTTTCTGCACCTCCCAGATCATTTTTAGCTTTTTTTGTTTTGATCTAATAGAAAACATCGGAATTCTTTG
>JAABVY010000026.1:0-845 GCA_011777135.1 Candidatus Zixiibacteriota bacterium
AAACTTCTTGCCAAATTCCTGGTATTCTTCTTGAGAAACCAATCCGTACTGTGCATGCTGGATCGCATAAAACAATCCTGATATCCCGGTTTTTTCTAATTCCCGGATAAATTGAATTATGGTCTCCGTTATCGTTTGTAGTCCTGATAACAATTCTTCAGGGTGTTTCCTCATGCTGACCACTAATTCGTTTGGACCAATCAGATTTTTTGCCTGAGAAAGAGGGCTGAATACTGTCTGGATCACAGGAGTATCTATCCCAATGCCATTGGTGATCAATTCTGCTGCCTGTAACTGTTCTCCCAGTCGACCTGAACGCGGATCTAAAACTGGCAGATTGCTCCAATCCTCCGGGTGGTGAATAACCCTGCGAGTATATTCACGGGTCCCTTCTTTTGAACCACTCCAAGCGGATGTCACACCCCAATCCTGCAAACAAAAAGAAGACGAAGGTGAAATTTTTACAAAATCAAAATCAAAGCTCTGCTGGTAGTTGATGGTCGCAGCAGCGAGTCCATCAGCACTCTGGTCATCGACAGGGAAGTGACGCCATAAAGCCACGGGCAGCCGGTCAATTTTCTCTCCAGCAATCAATTTTTCAAGTCTCTCACGATGCGTCAAATTCGAGACATTCATAGTTCCTCCTTGGTTATCTTCCGGATCTGCTCCTCTTCCTCGTGATGTTGACTCAAATACTCCTTTATATAGTTTGAGCCGCGCAGTCGTAAAGCCATCGGGGCTACAATCATGATATCATCATCTTCGACTTCCAGACGACCATCAGCGATTGCATGCGCTTTTGCTGCTTCGAATAAATTGATCTCTGCTCTTAAGGAATCTATCCC
>JAABVY010000026.1:902-1123 GCA_011777135.1 Candidatus Zixiibacteriota bacterium
ATCTCAGTTTCATCCTCATATTTCTTCACCAGAGACCATGGATTATCTTGATAGGCAATCACACGTGTGTATGCCTCATATCTCTGATCTGGGTCTTTTAATCCTTTCACAAAAACTCGCAGCCCAAACCGATCCATGATCTGCGGTCTGAGTCTTCCTTCTTCTGGATTCATGGATCCGATCAATACAAATTTCGCCCGGTACGTGGCGGAGACAGGACC
>JAABVY010000151.1:0-2114 GCA_011777135.1 Candidatus Zixiibacteriota bacterium
TGCATGGGGTATTGCGGAGAGAATAGATTTCTTTGATTCGATTTACAGCCATGTCTTCTATCCATCTGAGTTTTTCGAGAAACTCGAGAAATTCGTCGAGGATGGAGCTATACGGATCAGGGATCTCAATTCCGTTTTTCTATTGATAGAATCGATGATGGTCTTTGGACATTTGATGAAATCAAATATCAAGTCCCTTTATTCGGAAAAATCCGAAGATGAGATTTTTGAGAGCAGGTTTAAGGTTATGATGGATCTTCTCGAAAATGGGCTGTTCAGAGCCGATAAAGATTAGATTAGAAGGGCAGATATTTCAAACCGAATACCATCTTGGATCCGAGATGCCCGGAGATCAGAACAAGAACAGTGGCAACTGTCACTAATGCCAGATAAACACCATGCAAATGGCCCGATAATGTCCGCCTTGCAAGGCGCGTCCCCAGCGCCATAAGGCTCAATGCTGCAACCACATAATTGAGATTTCGATGCGTAATCATGAGCGAGTTAAGCTCTCCCTCGAGCTCCTGGTTGGAGGCGTTAATCAAGCCGGTGACGGCAGCGGCGGCAATACTCAAAACCACCATTATTAATATATAAAATCCGGCCCTGTGCCAGCTCGGTTTATTGTAGATGAATGCAATCATTTCGGTCAGGAACAGAAGAAACAACCACCCGATCGGAAAATGTACCATAGCGGGATGCATGCGTCCGATAATTTCGAACAGCCCCAGACTGGTCTCCTCCTCGGTAACATCAACGACATCCTCAACCATCTCGAATTCCTGGACCTGTTCGGTATCAGTATCAGCAACGGATGTGTCGCTCTCGATTGTATCCTCCTGTGTGTATGCGCCGTTAATAGGCAGCAGCAGGAATATAAGAACCAGATTCAAGGTTATAAGCCTCATCGCCCATCCTTTTGCTCTTTTTTCTTTCCATTTGGTTCATTATTTTGATTTTCCTTCTCTGTATATTTCATCTCTTCAAGGGAAAGTACAATAAGTCCGTCTTCACGCAGCTCGGATTCGTATATGCCCAATGGTTCAGTTGCAGGGTCTTTCAATACCTTTCCATTGAGTTCGTATTCGGAACCATGGCAGGGACAGACGATATGGCCTTTTTCCTTTGAATATTCAACGGTGCATTGTTTATGAGTGCAGATCGGATTGAGCGCTTTGATCGTGTCCTTGGAATCGCGTACGAATAGAATCTGCTTGTCTTTGATCTTGAGTATGGCCCAGCCATGCACTTNNTATTTTATTTAGTTTAAATGCTATCTTTTTAGCCTGGGCCTGGAGCCATGACGCCGGCCATAAAAGAGCCCCTCCGATTATAGCAAGAAATTTCAACGCTTTTCTTCGATTTATCAAGCTGGTCTCCTTTTTAGCATTAATATTTAGAAGTTCAGTTCCCGCGTAATGAAAAAACCGAGCGCCAGATCATCAAAGCCGTTGGGTGAATTCGCCACCACGCCATCGGCTGATATATACCTGGTATTTGTTACCATAATGGCAAATGTGTGACGATTTGTTAATATCTTTATACCTGTGGAGAATACAGGCCGGGATGAACCGTATCCGGCGATGCTGTGTACCGCCTCGACATTCACCAGGAAACGCCCGCTGATCCGGAATTCCACATAGGCCGGAATTGCCAGCGAATATTCATCATCCGCAGTTGACTTCACCTCATTGGATGACTCCGAATGATACAGGAGCCCGCTGCCGACATTCAGCCGATGGAAGAACAACCGGTTCATTAAAAGCTGTCCANNCTGAGAGAACCATGTAATACCGGCACGAACTGCGAGATCGAGGGGATGAGTTCTCTGACGCAGCGGCTGGTATTTTGCATCAAATTCATAAACATCAAATGCCTCCCCGCTTCCATTCAGCCGATACATCCCAGCATCAAGGTTATAATAAATGCCATATCTGAAACCGATTCCGACTTTCAGGCCCCCAGCGTCAAATCCGAGCAAATCATGAAATGGTTCCTCGGATACCGGTTGACGAAAGCGATGATCGATAATTATCATAATCGAATTCATGCGCATGGTTCGGGCGGTCATGACATTGATAGCCCGATCCAGGACAGGATAATCCCTTTCATTT
>JAABVY010000151.1:2147-11682 GCA_011777135.1 Candidatus Zixiibacteriota bacterium
AGGTAACATCTGAAATCTCGACCATCTCCAATGTTTCAGCGCCTTCACTCTCCTCGGTTTCTTCTTCCTGTGCATGTAATCCCTGGGTATTGAGTATGAAGAAAAAAGAGAAGATTATAGAAATGACCCCTTTGTTTAATGTATTCATCTATTCCTCCAGACCCTGATTGATCCATTGCTGGAAAAGAGCCCGCAATTCAAGCTGGAGGCCGCCGGTGGGCGGCATGGTTCCAGCCTGAATTTGAATGTTGGCTCTTTCAGCAACTTCGATAACGTTTTCATATGTATCCAGGTTAACGTCGATGGGTGCGCCATTTCTTTCCGCCCCTTCNNGTTGAGAATGAAACTGATTTGATCAGTGTAGGTGATTTGAATTCCGGGATTATCAACTGGTCGAAACGGATCGGCCTTATCCCCGCAAGAAAATGAGATCGCGATCAGGAATAATATAATTCCGGGTACCAATACAAGCATCAAGTTACGCATAGGCCCTCTTTTTTTCGGATCTGGAATCCGGTATAAGTAACTTCTTCAGTTTTTTAATTTGGTTCTATCAACTATCCGGAAACAAAAATAAGTCAAATATTGTTTACTTTAACAACAATCCAGAACCGTGAAAAGTTTCATTGATCCTTTTTAAACAATCTAACAAGGGTAGCCTTATGCCGATTGCTCTCGTTCGTAAGATCATTTTTGTGTTGCCCCTGCTTGCGACTGCTTTTTTTGTACCACAATTTATCAATGCCTTTTCGTCCGGTCCTCCGGATGGCAAGACCGGAGCGCCGGGTGAGGGGTTGTGCTCCGATTGCCATCTCAACAGCAGCGGAGGGGATGGCTCGCTGTCCCTGAGCGGAGTGCCGGCAGAGTATAATTTTGACCAGACTTATACTCTTACCGTTACAATCGAGGATCCGGATCAGCAGAGATGGGGTTTCGAGATCACAGCTTCCGATCCGCTGAATAATGCCGCCGGAGTATTTACCATTACCGATGCTGTGAATACACAATTATCGGACAATGCCGCGCCATTAAAAGATTACGTCAAGCACACGTCCACCGGAACAATGCTGGGGGTTCAGGATGGTCCGGTCAGCTGGAATCTGGACTGGACCGCCCCATCGTCCGACGTGGGCCAGATAACATTCTATCTGGCGGGCAACGGCGCCAATGGTAATTTCCTTAATTCGGGCGATTTTATTTATTCCACATCGGTATCCGCTCCTCCGCCAGCACAGCAGTGCCTGGGGATATGCGGAGATGCAAACAATGATGAGTTGGTTAATGTCTCCGATGCTGTCTGGATAATAAATTTCGTTTTTGTCGGAGGTCAGCCGCCTCAGCCTGTTTTTGCATGTGGTGATGCCAATGCGGATGCCTCAGTCAATGTCTCTGATGCTGTCTGGATAATCAACTTTGTCTTTGTAGGCGGAGCTCCGCCCGGCAGCTGCAGCCCCGGATCATGGGAAGGCCAGGGCGGCGATTGCTGCGAATTCACAGTTTAGCGTTAATCGGGAGGAATTACTAAAAGCGGGGAAATTTACTTTTCGGATTGGTCTTTTCGGGAGAGTTCTTTTTTCTTTTTCTCCCACCAGGCCATGCGCTCCTCTATTTTTTTCTCGAATCCCATGGCCGACGGAGTATAGAATTTCTTGTGTTTCAGGCTCTCCGGCAGATATTCCTGATCTATGAATGCCTCTTCATAATCATGAGCATACTTGTAATCCTTGCCGTAACCCAGGTCTTTCATAAGACCGGTGGGCGCATTACGGATATGCAGAGGCACCGGCTCGGATGGATTCTCCCTTACCGCCTGCTGCACTCTTCCGAAGGCGGTGTAGATCCTGTTCGATTTCGGTGCGGTGGCGAGATATACCACACATTCGGCCAGGGCCAGTTCGCCCTCCGGTGTACCGAGAAAATGATATGCTTCTTTAGCGTTCAGGGCAATCGTCAATGCGTTCGGATCTGCCACACCTATATCCTCGACAGCCATCCTGACCAGCCTTCTGGCCAGATACATGGGATCCTCTCCTGACTCCAGCATCCTCGCCAGCCAGTACAAGGAGGCATCGACATCAGAACCTCTTACCGACTTATGCAAAGCAGAAATCAGGTTATAGTGCTCCTCGCCGGATTTATCATAGAGCATGGTTTTTTTCTGAAGGATCTTGCCGACTGAATCCACATTGATTTCTGCACCTTCTTCACTGAAATGTGCGGTGAGCATCTCCAGATAGGACAGGCCCCGGCGAGCATCGCCATCGGAAATCGCCGCAAGATAGTCGAGCACATCCTCGGGAACTTTATTAGGATAATCACCCAGGCCGCGTTCTTTGTCTTTCAATGCGCGCTTGAGAAGTTTCTTGATATCTCCGGCAGCGAGCATATTCAAGGTGAAGACCGTGCATCGTGAAAGAAGGGGGCTTATCACCTCGAAGGAGGGGTTCTCCGTGGTCGCTCCGATTAGAATAATCACACCTTTTTCCACGTGGGGCAAAAAGAAATCCTGCTGGGCCTTATTGAAGCGATGAATCTCATCTACAAACAGGATTGCCTGTTTGTGGTAATGCAGCCATTCCTTCTCGGCCTCATTCACAACCTGGCGCGCGTGCTTGATTCCCGAGGTCACTGCCGAAAAGAAAATAAAGCGCGTTTCAACTGTCCTGGCAATCACGCTGGCGATTGTGGTTTTGCCTGATCCCGGGGGCCCCCAGAGAATCATGGACGGTACTTTGCGGCTCTCGATTGCCACCTTGAGCGGCGCGCCTTCTCCCAGGAGATGATCCTGTCCCAATATTTCTGAGATATCCCGTGGACGCATTCTGTCTGCCAATGGACGCGGCTGCCCGGAGGAAACGCCTGACATATCTTCTTCGAATAATCCCATATTCTTCTCAATAAAACCCAATTATAGATTATTTCAACAGGAAAACTATCATTTATAAGTTACGAGGCATAATTCCTGTGTTTTAGTGAGTTATAACAACTTTACCAAAATTTCATCGGCCACCAATAGACCCTCGATCGTTAAACACATACTGCCGCTTTTTATTTCAGCCAATCCATTTTTCACCAAATCCTCTATGATCTCTTTTTTCCCGTCCAGCAGGCTGTGTCCTGTAATCCTGTGATACTCATTTAGATTAAGACCTTCATCCAGGCGCAGACTGAGCATCAGGAGTTCCTCGGCCCATCTCTGCGCAGACAATTTTTCTTCCGGAGGATGAGGTAAATTCGAGGATTTCACAATTTCAAAATATTTATTCAAGTCCGGATAATTTCCCCATCTGGATCCATGATAGAATGAATGCGCGGAAGGCCCGAAACCAAGATATTCCTGCATATTCCAGTATATCAGGTTGTGTTGGCATTCATGACCGGGAAGAGCGAAATTGGAGAGCTCATATTGCCTAAAGCCGGCGGACTTGAGCCGTA
Source organism: Candidatus Zixiibacteriota bacterium (assembly GCA_011777135.1). GTDB lineage: Bacteria > Zixibacteria > MSB-5A5 > JAABVY01 > JAABVY01 > JAABVY01. The sequence continues at coordinate 5,583 of JAABVY010000151.1, forward strand.
TGATAGCTTCGCGGAACATCACCGCCTGATTCTCCTCGCTTAAGGCACAGATAATACCGGAATCGAGCATTCTTGACAGTTCTGTCCCGGGCTCTGAGGAGAGGCAATATAACGATATGTGGGCAGGCTCAAGCTCAATTGCCGTTTCGAGCGATTGGAAAAATTCTGAATCAGCCTGACCGGGAACAGCGAAAATCAGATCGATAGAATAGTTTGTAAATCCCGCTTTCTGTAGGAGATTTATGGCGCTCAGGTTTTGCTTCGAATTGTGCCTTCGGCTCAGGAATCTGAGCGCCCTGTCATCAAATGACTGCACTCCGAGGGAAATCCGGTTGATCCCCATCTCTCTATAACTATTGAGCTTATCGAGGTCAACATCATCAGGGTTCATCTCAACAGTAATCTCTTTTAAGTCATCTCCGCTGGAAGTAAAATTCGATCTGATTGCCTGCAAGAGTTTCTTGATATTCGAATCCGAGAAACATGAAGGGGTCCCGCCGCCAAGATACTGGGTTTGGGCGTTAAAGTCCGGATATTTTAACGCTGCCAGATCGATCTCCCGCAGGATTAAATCGACGATTTCATTTTCCAGCCCGGCATTTGTCTGTGAGAAGAAATCGCAATAAATACATCGCGATTTACAGATAGGCAGATGAATATACACTCCGGCCTGCATGATTACCAATTTACGAAATAGCATGGAAAATGCCAAGACTATAAGTCGAGGGCATTTTTTGAATTGAAAAATGAGATTTGCTCTATAGAGGCTGATTTAAATGTCGATAGACCTAATAGGGGGGATGTGTGATCGGAACTGACATCAGCTCCGAAAAAAATTAAATTTAATATGGCATTAGGCCTCTTAACAGATTATAATGTCTAATAGTCAGCTAAAGGGTTCGTATCATAATTACAGAGCTAATTTTTTTAACTAAATGAGAGGAAACAGCTTAAGGACTGAGAGATGAAATATCTGGTCAGGTCTATACTGCCGTTATATATCCTGTTTTTGGTCACCGTGGCGCTTCCAGAAGATAATGTTGAGGACACGGCGGCTGTGATGGACGAGCCGGTCGAACTGAAATTGGACATCAAAATCGCCGATGTTGTCGATGAAAATGAGCCTATCGGAATCGATTCCACCTTCAAAAACGACGTCGGATCATTGTGCTGCTGGAGCAAGGTGATAAGCGAGAGACCATACAAGCTGAAGATTTATCATATTTGGAATTATCAGGGAGAGGAGCAGTCCAGGGACTCTGTTAACGTGAACGCCTCTCCAAAAGGCTTCAGGGCATATACAGCTCATAAAATTCTTCCAGAACAAACCGGGGATTGGACTGTTTACATAATCGACACGAATTACAATGTGCTCGGTATGTCGAAGTTCAATATTGTTGACAGCCAGAATTGATGGCCTGGTTTTAACCCGGATGTATATTTCTAAAGAAAATTTACAGGAATTCGAAAGACTCTATGGACGTCCGGAAGAATTATTCACTTCTTTCCAGATGAATCCCCGCGAATACCAGAATCTCCTGGACAGCCAGAAACATAACCGCAGCCATGATGTTACCATTTTTATCCGCAAGGATGATAAGTGGGTCGTAAACGCCAAACCCTGGTATCCGGAGGGATTATACCGCATTCCCTCCGGTGGTATCCGTCCGGATGAATCTCTGGCGGCAGGCGCGCAGCGCGAAGCCTTTGAGGAGACCGGGAGCCGGATCGATATTCTGCGCTATTTTCTGAGAATTTTCGTGAGATTTTACAGCGACAACAGAAGTGTTGACTGGGTCTCTCATCTCATTCTGACAGACTGGAAAGCTGGGGAATTAAGGCCTGTCGATACCGTGGAGATCAAAAAAGTGCATCTGGCCGAGCGTTCCGAATTCGAGAGGTTCGGGAGAATAATGCTGAAGCTTGATGTGGGTGGACTGCATTACCGCGAATATCTTCACAGGCAGGCTTTCAAGATCCTGGATGCTCTTGATGATTAGGCTATTTGTCTGAGTCCAGGATTGCGGCCAGGTGATAGATACATTCGGATGGGTTTTTAACTCCTTTGAGACAGACCAGATTTCTGCGCCGGCCGTTTCGTGTCTTTTTATAATCTACATTATCCACAAGAACACCTTCAGGGCAATGAATGCATTTCTCGGTCTGTACCGGAAAGCGCGATGCTGTCTGGGTGGCGACCATAATTTCATTGATATCGGGGGGATCCTCAATGCCGGGATTTTTTATTTCGACTCTCCGCAGCCGGTTGAATAGAAGCCTTCCCTGTTCAAAATTAAAGCGTGCAATGGCCTCGAATGACGCTCCCCTGCCGAAAAGGAAATTCTCCTGGGTTTTTGGAGAAATCCAGGCAAAAGCAGTATCATCGAATAGATCATAGTTCACATGCAGGCTGTCGAAGACCAGTATCCAGCCATTAAACCGAAACCTGGGCTTTTTTCCGCCATTGGTCATAATCAGGCTGGGGTTAATTGCTGCTATTTCAGTATCAATTTCAACATCCTGACCCTTATGCTGGCCGATCCAGTGGTCAAAATCCTCCTTTTCCCGCAGGAATTCCCGGTACTCGTCCACGCTGACCTTCAATCTGGGCTGCTGGCAGAATTTTTCCTCGTAATATTCTCTGCATGAAAAGCATTTGCGGCCTACATGGTTGAATTTTTTGGGGCAGGCGTGCCCCTTATTGAGTAGCCGGCAGCGCCAGATGAAATTAATACACCCCTCGGGATAACACTTCTTCTCGGAGAGTATGTAATAGGTGGAAACGGCTCCTCCGAAACGTTGGTGCGCGGAATGGTTGCAGGAAAAGATGTCGTGACGTTTATATTGATTTCGAAGCACTTTTCGCATTTCAGCTCCCTTTAAAAGAATACGTTAACATCCGCGCATATATAACTCATTTCCCTTGCAAAATGCACTAATATCTAAATATGCCCAACATTGTATAGATATGATCCGATAGATTTGAACAGCACCTGTTCAGATGTTTCACACTGAAACCGCTATTGATCGCAGATAGTTCATTAAATTCCAACGGGTTACAGAACTGATCAAGCCTTTTACAAGGCTTTTATATCGACGGCATAAGCCTTGCAATTAAATCTGTTCGAAGCGACAACAAGGCAGGAGGCTTATGAAAGTCAGATTTACACTATCAATGGATGATTTAACTGTCGACGGCGAACATTACGATGCCGTGACTATTGACTGGGTAACCGAAGTGGCCCAGGAGGAGGTACTGGATCTTTCGCAACAGTGGATCACCTCTCAGAATTTCCTGACGCAGAGAATGGTCGGCCTTACACGCGTAGGTGAATCATCCTTGACTATCGAGCCGGTAGAAGAAATCGAGGCATGAGGTAGTAATGCATAACATAATCGACGCGGTTCTTTCAAGAATCGGATCTGTTGTTGGAGGAACATTCGCTGATATCGGAGCATATCATGATTATTTATATATCCGCTATGGTCCGGATATTACCATGGCGATTTACCTCTGTGCCCTGATTCTACTGTTAATAATTATTTTCAAGATTTTCAAACTGGCTTTCAACCTGCTCAGGTTTGTGATAATACCCGCATTGCTGGCGGGTTATGTAGCCACAACCTTTTTTTCCGTCAACCTGCTCTCGGTGCTTCCCGTAGTGGGAGCGGCTTTTTCATTTCTATTTCTTCTGAAGGCATAGTTTTTCTTAGAGTTGTAGTATAGCAATGCAGCCAATAATATTGGCTTAATCCCATAATTTCAGTTTAAAAGTTCTATTCCATTCTGCAATCCGAACTCCTATTGTCCTGCAGCACATCATGTTACATTTATTCATCTGTACGGCATAAGCCTTGCAAAATAATTTCTTGAACTAAAATCTAAAATATGGAGATGGATTGTGGGAAGGAAAATTACCAGGTGCCCGCTCTGCCGGAGGGAACTGAAAAAAGTCAACGGAAAAAAGGTCTGTCCCTCATGTGGAGTTAAGGTAGTGGGGGATACATTCAGAATGCCCCCTCCCGGAAGAATCTACGGCGCCAGAAGAAAAGTCAAATAAACCAGGGAGCATGAGATGGACAAGCATGAGATCTGCCCGATCTGCGGAAAACGGATGGGCAAATTCAACCATGTTCATATCTGCGTGGAATGTAATGATCGTTACGGTGATTATTACAACTTTTTTGCAAACGCTGTGGGTGAGTATAAGGGAGATGAAGGCCGTGAGATGGTCATGATCGAGTGTCCCGGGGCCACAATTTACGATAAAACCAATACAAAAGTCGTGCAGGGTGTGAAATGGAAGGATCCCCATGATTTCTCAAAGGGTTATGCGATTATCAAAAAAAGAGTATATGCCCCGGATCATCAGCCGAAACGTGTAATTCCAAGAGATAAAATCAATAATATCTGCCGCTGTCAGGCCTGCCAGGACCTTACTATCAAAATGCGGACATATAACAACCAGAAAAGCCGCGGAACTTATACGCAGGATTCGCCCATGATGCCCAGGCATAACCCTGGTGAGGATTTTTCACCCCTGCCTGACTCGATTAGATCTTCACTAAAATAGCTGTAACCCATAAATCTCAATTGTTTTGTTTGATCTATTTACAAGCGGGTTTATATTTGAAAAAAGCAATCTGATAATCAAGTCAATTGGAGGATAGGGTGAAGAAGTATATTGTCATATTTGGAGTTCTGGTCTTGATGCCAATTCTGGCCTGCGGAGGGGGAGACCAGGATAGTGCCGCAGGCGAGGCAAGAATTGTACAGCAGTTCCTCGATAATATTTTGCAGGATGGTGATCTGAGCGAATCTTTCGCAATGCTGGTCAGCGAGGAGCGCATGGCGGTCGGTATGCATGAAGGCTTCTATGATCTTGTTACCGGTAAGGACGATGAAAATGTTTCCGAGGATGTCAGGTTATGGCGGGTTAAAATCGATGCGATCGTGCCGGTACCGGATAATGTCCTCTCATATGAAGTAGGGGATGCCACAGGCGAGGGAGATACACTGGCTGTGCCGGTAACGTTTTCGATCGCCACGGACAACCTGGATAATTTCCTGCTCATGAACATCGATCCGGAAACTTACGNNTCGATGGCAGAACTTTTGAAATGGAAACAAAGACAGTCAATTTTAATCTGATCAAGCAGGATGGAGCCTGGAAGGTTTCGTTCCTGCAAACGGGACTATTGAATGCTTTGAGCGGTTTATAAAGAAGGATTGATCTATTTTGGGCGGCCTGCGGGCCGCCTTTTTTAATCGCTGTGCTCTTCCAGTAGCTTCTTGGTCCTCTCAGCCCTGTGACGAAACATCTCCTCGATTTTCCTGTGAGCTATTCCTCCACCTACCACATTTGTGAAGACTCCTCCGGGGAGGCTGTATTCTATCCTGTCAGTCAGTTTGGTCTTGTTCTCGGTTACCTTTTCAAACAGGTGTGTGTGTACCCATTTGGAAAAAAAACCGCCCACCTGCCTGTCCACAAATTTATACGGGGGGTCTATGACCTCGACCACTGTTTCCATGGTGGTGGTTATCGGGCCTATTTTTACGAATAGGCCGATGCGGGAACCCTTTTCCACTTTCTCGGGAGCATGAAAGATCTGCAAGTTGGCGTCATCCGGAGAAATCTTGAGCAGGTTATTCAGGTCAAGATGAAAATCGAATACGGTTTGAATGTCCCGCTCTATATACGTTACCTGTTCAAATTTAGGCATTCGCTTCCTCTCATCATGCCTCCTGGCGCAATACTTTCCGGAAATACATTACATCCGGCGAACTGCTGTAACCCCTGGATTCAAAGAACTTGATTGATTGGCTGTTATCATCCATAATCAGACAGGAGATTATTTCCAAACCTGAATTTATCAATCTTTCCTCGGCAATTCTAAGCAGTTCCGATGCGATACCGCGCTTCTGGTAATCCGGGATTACAGCCAGGCGATTTATCCAGCCTTTGCGCAGGTCGCAAGTGGCTATTACCGCTCCGACCAATCTGCGGTGTTCGAATGCGCCTATGAAGAAATCCGGCTGTTTTTTCATATGCTCCCTTATCTTCTCACGGCTGTCCCTGCCGTAAGGACGAACCGGAAG
>JAABVY010000232.1:0-272 GCA_011777135.1 Candidatus Zixiibacteriota bacterium
ATTTATGGTCAGCGCGAATTTTTCACAGCAAATGGCAAGCTTCAATATCAGCATCAGCTTGCACCTGAACCCTATCAGCTTATACCGATGACGAACAACCGCTTCCGGCTGGAGGAAGATATGATCTTTGATTTTCAATTCATGGCTGAGGAGAATGCATCAGCTGTAAAAGTTCGATATCGGGATGGTCGAACTGATTTCAATGATAAAGATTCCAGTTAATAAATAAATTTGCAGGATCACTTTTCGTGACTTAGCAGGAATAGCAACCC
>JAABVY010000232.1:311-1483 GCA_011777135.1 Candidatus Zixiibacteriota bacterium
GCGCTGCCCTGCTGTGACCAGCGCGAAAATGGTGAATGCCACCCCGATTGCCACAATCGCCCATCCGCCGCGGCGGGCATCAATCCACGCGTAGATCACAGCAGCGGCGCCGAACAAAGTCAAAACAGTCATTCCGATCGACTCCCCATCGTTGCTGATACCCTCTCCTTCGATCAGACCACCAATCATGATGGACAGGTAAAAACCCACCAGGATGGCGCTCAATAAACGAGCCGCATACCATAAAATTCGTTTCACGTTCATCGCTCTATCCTCCATCCTGATCACAGCGAAGTGAATACTGAAAAATCAAATTTGAGAAGTTTGACCGTGTTCAGGTTGATAAATTAACTGATCTCCGGGTAAGACTTTATCGATCTGTAATTCAAAGGAAATCTCTCAGGTTATGCAGTGGCGCGGTCGAACAGTTATTTCTTGCGCTGCCTGCGTTCTTTTTCGCGTTCTATATCCTTCAGCCTCTGTTCTTCCCGGCGCCGCCTCCGCTCTTTTTCCTGTTCAATTTCCAGCTTACGCTGCTCATCTCGCCGTTTTTTTCGCTCTGCTTCCTGTTCCTGGTCCAGTTTTCGGCGTTCTTCTCTGCGCTGTTTTCGCTCACGCTCCTGTTCTTGCTCCAGCTTCTCCTGATCTTTTTTGTGCTGCTCCAATTTATCATTCCGGTCCTGGTTCATCATGTTTCCTTTCGAATTCCCGGTTGGCCAAACGGATCACCTGACCGGTATTTTTGGTACTTCCATTATATAGGCTTTTGATCGATTCGCGGCGGACATCATCCTGCCAGAATAATAACATCTACCGTAACATGTTTGTGACATTTGACACTATTCCCAGATTATTGTCTGGGCGACAATATCCTAAAAATATAGGAAAATTGCAATGACGCCAACATCGAACTGGCCCCGCTTTCTTGCGCTGTTATTCCTCAGCCTGCTGACCACCGGATTTCGAATCCAAACTTACGCTACTCGATCCATAGACACCTTCGATAGCCCAATAGCCTTCGTTGACAAGACATCGATCGATTTAAAGTGGGATGATGAAGGCATCCCAACCCCCTTTGATATTTACAATATCTACAGGGGTACCAATCCAATTCCAATTGCTTCTCTCGGTACCTCAGTTACTTTTTTCCGTGACTCCGGCCTGACTGAAGG
>JAABVY010000254.1:0-191 GCA_011777135.1 Candidatus Zixiibacteriota bacterium
CGGATGTTGTAGATTATGATAAAAAATCGGACGAGTACATTTTTTTTGATTGTTCAAAGCAGAGTCCTGAAGGTCGCAGAAAGATCTGTTACGACAGAAAAGCGCAAGAAGAAAGAGAAAAGAAAGGTGTGCATCCAGCTGGTAACGCGGTTGATCTCGCAGACGCGATGGGGATTGAGATTCTAACGGAA
>JAABVY010000254.1:354-817 GCA_011777135.1 Candidatus Zixiibacteriota bacterium
CCGGTAGAGGATTCCGCGGCTCGCTGCGGGTCTGAATTATTAACCGGGATTTGTTGCAAGGATCTTATTGCTGCTGAAGGTAATATTGGCGCACAGCGCATCTATTTCCGATAGTTGGGCCTCACAAGAATTTCATGAGACCAGGTTGGTCGTTTTTCAGGGTAGCTCAAGGACCAACCTGGTTACTCAAATATAACCGGTAGCAATGCGTGAATTTTTACTGCCGATGGAGCACACCCCATTCTTCCATCAACAGGTCTAATTCGTCCTGAAATTTTACATATTCCTGCCCAAGTTTCTTGACTACTTGCGGTGTGATTTCCGGATCCGCGAGTTTTCTGGAAAGTTCTGCCAGGTTGGATTCCAGTTCATGGATGCGTTCTTCGACCTGTTCCAGTCGGGCAGTTCTCCGGCGCTCCTCAGCGATCTGACGGTTTCTGGCGCGGCGATCGGCTCGCTGATC
>JAABVY010000254.1:950-1109 GCA_011777135.1 Candidatus Zixiibacteriota bacterium
AATAACGATCATGTGAGACTAAAATGACTGTCCCGTTGAAATTTGAGATCACATCCTGCAGGATCTCCTGGGAGGGAATATCCAGGTGATTGGTGGGCTCGTCCAGGAGCAGCAGGTTCGAATTACTCAAGGCTAATTTGGCGAGAGCCATTCGACCGC
>JAABVY010000156.1 GCA_011777135.1 Candidatus Zixiibacteriota bacterium
TTTGCTCTGCTTCTCAACCAGGTTAAACGTCTGCGAGGCTTGATCTGGGCGGCGGTATTGATACCGTGGGCGATACCGTCAGCAATCTCGGCGCGCACATGGGAACTGATATACAACTATAATTACGGCCTTGCGAATTATATTCTATCCGATATCGGGATCACTGCGGAACCGGTCAACTGGCTGGGTACGAATGTGGGAGCATTTATCTCTGTGGTAATCGCGGATGCCTGGAAGACCGCGCCATTCATAACCATCATTCTGCTGGCAGGCCTGCAGGGGATCCCGGATAATCTATACCGGCAGTCGCGGGTTGATGGCGCAAATTTCTTTCAGAGTTTTCGTAAAATTACTCTTCCACTTTTGAAACCGGTAATAATTGTAGCTCTTCTTTTCNNCTTCTTTTCAGGACAATCGATGCGTTGCGTGTGTTTGATGTCATTTATGTCTTGACCGGGGGAGGCCCCGGAGGAGCGACAACATCACTATCGATCTTTGGATACAACTACTATATCAACGGTGATTTTGGATATGGCTCTGCAGTTTCGGTGGTACTGTTTGTGGTAGCCCTGGGACTTTCTATCTTATATGTGAAGTTAAGCAGATTTGAGGCGGGATTGAGATGAGAGAAGAGAGGTTAAAGAGTGTATTATTGGTTGTGGGAATGGTGCTGATGTTATCATTTTGCCTGGCGCCGTTTATATACATGATCGTCACCAGCCTCAGCAAAAATCCAGAGTTCCTCTCCCCTGGCGCCGAATACAAGCTGACATTGCAGAATTACAGCTCGGTAATATTTAAGGAATCACTGCATTTCATCGACTACCTGCGCAACAGCATAATCGTCTCAGGAGTTGCGGCGGTTGTCGGCGTTTTAACGGCATCGATTGCAGCATTTGCAATTGCACGCCTGAAATTACCGGGCAAGATGTTGATACTTTTCTTCGCGCTGGCGGTGTCGATGTTTCCGCAGATAAGCATTGTCGGTTACCTGTTTAAGTTCATGACGTGGATGGGCTGGATAAATACATACTTTGCCCTTATCCTTCCTTATGTAGCCTGGGTACTGCCATTGTCGTTATGGATTTTAACCAGTTATTTCTCGCAAATCCCAAAAGAGCTTGACCGAGCCGCATATGTAGACGGTTGCTCGCGGCTGAAAGTCTTGACAAAGGTAATCATGCCGGTGGCAATGCCGGCTGTTCTATCTACGGTCCTTCTGGCTTTCATCTTCGCCTTCAATGAGTTCATGTTCGCCTTGATTCTTACTTCTGACCATCATGCCCGTACGGTGCCGGTTGGAATAGCCCTCTTTCAGGGACTTCATGGAGAGATACCCTGGGGAGATATAATGGCTGCCTCGGCGGTTACGACATTGCCTGTAGTGATATTGACAATTATATTCCAGAGACGGATAATTGCGGGTCTCACGAGAGGAGCGGTCAAGGGATGAGACTGGAACTTATCAACCTGTCCAAGAAATTCAGGTCGATGCGGGGCGAAATCGAGGCGGTCAAAGATGTTGATCTGGCAGTGGAGGAAAAAGAGTTCTTTGTGCTCCTGGGCCCCAGCGGATGCGGTAAGTCGACGCTTCTGAATCTTGTGGCTGGGCTCGAGAAACCGACAGCAGGTGAAATCAAGTTTGATTCAGATCCGGTGGCTTCATTTGACAAGAGAATCTTCAGGTCTCCCAAAGAACGGAATGTGGCCATGGTGTTTCAGAATTACGCCCTCTATCCGCATCTGAAAGTTTACGACAATATTGCTTTCCCGCTCAAGATTGAAAAGTGGGATAAAGGGGAGATCGAGAATGCTGTCAAGAAGGCGGCCGATATATTGGGCATTTCGGGATTATTGGACGACAAGCCCTCGGAGCTTTCCGGAGGACAGCGGCAACGTGTGGCGATCGCCCGTGCGATTGTACGTGAGCCGAATATATTCCTTTTGGATGAGCCGCTCTCAAACCTGGATGCGCAGCTCAGGATGTCGATGCGTACGGAGCTGAAAAATCTGCAGCGCAGGCTTGAAATCACGACACTCTATGTCACCCATGATCAAACAGAAGCCTTGACACTTGGGGACAGAGTGGCGATTCTGAACGAGGGAAGGATCGAGCAGGTCGGAAGTCCGCTGGATTTATATGATAAACCAAAAAATATTTTTGTGGCCAGGTTCCTGGGTTCATCACCGATAAATATTTTCAATGCAAAAGTTATTGAAGAGAATGGGACCTACATTGAGATTTGGGGCAATAGAATACAACTTCCGGAGGACCGCGCAGAGAAGGTTCGCAGTTTAAGGACAGATAAAGTGGTCTTTGGCATAAGGCCGGAGGATGTCAGTCTTGAGCGTGATACAGATCGACCATCTGTCAAGGGCAGAATAGAGGATATTGAACTTCTGGGAAGGGAGACTTTACTTCATATATCCGTTAAGGATAGCATCATCAGGGCTCTCAGCGATTCATCGAAATGGGAAACTGGTCAAAATGTCGGCATTATGTTTGTGATGGAGAAGGCGCATTTTTTTGAAGCAGAATAGATCTCAAGATTTTTAGGATATATTTCGACAATATTTAAGCGACACCGGCGCCATAAAGATCAAATTCGGAAATTCAAATTAGCGTATTTATCCAAAAGATTTTTCGTCCGATTGGAACATTTCACATAATATTCGGTTTAGCTGGGATTACTTATTTTTCGATTTCGAGATGATATCGGTAAATGTTTTGGATCATTTTTTGAGTTGAAAGTATAACTTTTTTGATATTTTGAGATTACAACAGGGCTGTTTCAGTAAAGGGCAACCGCAATGAAATCATCAAATCATAATCAGTTAAAATTAAATGTGATGTTTTACAATATACATCTGTTCGGGAATACCGTACCCGGTGCGGATTTTGTGATGAGGCATTTCTACCGCAGTCCTCTTATCTATGAGGAAGAGGCGCGGGCCCGCATTGCCGCGCGGAAAATAAATAAAATCGGCAAAGGTATGGATGGCTGCGATATTGTCGGCCTTTGCGAGTTATGGGATGATTCCATGGCTGACATCATTACCGAGCAGGTAAAGCAAGTTTATCCATACAACTACCGTCCCGGCAGAAAATCCAGAATCAGGTATGTTATCGGTCCCGGGCTGATGCTCTTCAGCAAATATCCTATCATAGACATGGACTTTGTACCGTTCAAGACCAATGGCAATATTATAGAAAAGAGCTGCCTGAAAGGGGTTCTTAAGGCCATTGTGGAACTTGACAATGGTTTTCCTGTAACAGTTCTATTGTCTCATTTTCAGGCGGGTCAAAGATCCAAAGAACGCAAAGTCAGGCTGAAACAATTGAGCGAAATCGGAGCTGTGCTCCAAGATGTAAAGTCGGGGCAATATGGGAATGCGCCGATTGTCTTGATGGGCGATTTCAATATTATAGCAGAAGACAGAAATGGAAATCCCCGTCCAGAATATAGTGCCATGACAAAAATTCTGGGCTTGAAGGATATTTACCGCACCAGATTTAAATCCGCCGTCCGAAATCCCGGCTACACCTCACATGGAGGTGAAAACAACCTGCTGCATTTGTTCCATCGCAATACCAGCACCAAAAAGCGGATCGATTATATACTTTCTAATAATTACCGTCAGATGAGCATTGAGGACTGCCAGGTGGAAGAATTCAAAACAAATAATCCAGTCGGCGACGGTACCAAAAAGATTAAAAAACCGATCCAGCATCTTTCTGATCATTATGCGGTGAAGGCCAGGTTTTTATTCGAGCCGGATTACTCTCATGGGAACGGTGACCGGAGATTCAGCGACCAGAGATGGCTTAATTAGAGCTCCGGTAAGCGGATCTTCCAAACTCCCGTAAGCATCAAATAAAACTTGAATATGGCATGCCTTGATAGTAAATTCACGGCATGCTTAGTTTTATCAGACGACATCCGCTGGCAACTATCCTGATAATTGCAATTCTATTGCGTGTTCTTGCGGTCATTTATGCGCAGGGATATATGGCGCATGATGATCATTTCGAGACCATGAGAATAGCATGGAAATGGCAGCATGAGGGAATATTTCTCGACGACGGCAGTCTCAGATGGGAAGGCAAGCCGGATATCGGGGTGCTCCGGAGCGTGGTATACAATCTTTTTCTTCTGGCCGAGATGAAGGTCACATCAGCATTGGGCGTGGAGCATCTGGATATTCACATGTATTTCGACCGCGCAATTCATGCTCTGCTTTCACTGCTTCCGATCCTGTTCGGATTTTATTATATAAAAAGAGAAACCGATAATAATACCGCGTTAATTGGTGGTTTCCTGCTGGCTGCTTATGGTATGATGCCGTTTTTCGCAGTCAAAAATCTGGTTGAGATGGTCTCTGCCGATTTTCTTCTGCCCTCCCTGTGCCTGGCGCACTTCTCTATGAAGAATAAATCCAATATGCTGGCCATTTTTGCGGCAATTTTTGGCGGGATAGCATTTATGATCCGCTTTCATGTCGGCCTGGCGCTGATTGCAGTACCCATTGCGATGGTTATTCAAAACAGGAGATGGAAGCAGGCGGTTGTATTTTCAATCGGAATACTGGTGATGGTGATCATTCAGGGACTG
>JAABVY010000329.1:0-213 GCA_011777135.1 Candidatus Zixiibacteriota bacterium
AATCCCTGGATATTCGATGGAAAGATATTCTTCCCAGAAACCGGGATACCCATCTTGAACAAAGCTCTCAGGAGCGTCAGATTGGAAGTCTGACTCCCTGATCCGTTTACAGTCCCAACTGTGATTGAAAAATCATTGACAATTGTTCCTGTCTTATTTTGTTCTTGAGTTTTAGTTAATGTCATGGTATTTCCTTATGGTTCCTTTTCAATT
>JAABVY010000329.1:278-2845 GCA_011777135.1 Candidatus Zixiibacteriota bacterium
TTCATGATACTGCCAGACTTTCTCAAGGTAATCATAACCGGTAAATACATTCAATCCTACGGCTTCGTACGCATCCCAGTAAGAAGTCAATTGTCCTATTACGAAAGGATTCTCGAGCCTGCGGTACATCGTCATATGCAACTGGCGGTGTTCCTGATGCGGAATACGGATTGGATTGCCTTTTAATTTTGCCCAGGCAGCCTCAATGTAGCAATGCAAATCACTTATATCTTCTGGCAGCAAAAGTTTTACAGCCCGGATCCAAAAAGCTGTCTCGATACCAATTCTCAGGTCTGAATACTGGTCAAAAATCTTTNNNNATTGCATAGGACAGGCTCTGCCAAACAGCCGTACCAAAATCGTATGGCAACTTCCTCATACCAGTCCGGGGTCGGACCTCTACCAAACCGAGAGCTTTGGCAACCTCCAATTGCTCTCGCAACCTTGCCACGCTGATTTTTAACTCCCTGCTGAGATCACTTAATGACGGTAATTTCCCGCCATTTTGGTCTTTGTCAGAAACCCGTATCAAATATTTGAGAAAATCAGATGTTTCAGTAACGCTTTCCATAATTTTCCATATTAAAATGATTAATCTGATAAATCATATAAATTATAACGTAGATCTCGAAGCGAGTCAATAAAATAATCGGTCTAGCTGTCGAAACCGGCTTTTATTAATCTTCTTATTAAGGATTATTCTGTAAGAGAAAGTATGGATTGGCTCATCAATGCGGTTGAAACCACCAAAGCCTGTTCATCGAAGTCGAATTTTGGATGGTGGTGTTTGGCGTCTAAGCCCCGATCGGAATTATTAGAACCCACAAAAAAGTAACACCCTGGGATATCCCCCATCATATATGCCATATCCTCGGAGCCCATGGTCTGGTAGTTCGTAATCAGCTGAAAATCCGGATATTTCTCTTTGACCAAATTTTGGACTTTCCGGGTAATGGCTGCATCATTGATCAGTGCTAGTGTCACGGATTCCAATTCGATTTCCACCTGACAGGAATTCGCAACCGCAATATTACTGACGATTTCCTTGAATCGCTCCAGAACCAATTGACGCACTTCTGGTTCAAATGTCCGGATCGTCCCAGAGAGAACTGCCTCCTGGGGAATCACGTTGAAGGTTTCCCCTGCATGGAAGGTGGTCACACTGACAACTGCGGATTTCTTTGGTTCGACATTCCTGGAAACGATACCCTGCAGTGCTGTTACGATCTGTGAGCCTGCGAATATTGGATCAATAGTGTTATGCGGATGCGCTCCGTGTCCCCCCTTGCCAGTTATGCGGACGTGAAAAGTCTCGCTTGCCGCCATCGTGGGACCTTCGGCAGCAACCACCCAACCGACCGGAAGTTCATTCCATAAATGAAGCGCTAAAATTTTATCTGGCTTCGGATCTTCTAATACCCCTTCCTTCACCATCAATTTAGCCCCACCCAAACCTTCTTCAGCAGGTTGAAAGATCAGCTTGACTTTACCAGCCAGCTCTTCCTGGTGTTTCGCCAATATTTTTGCTACTGTTAAACCTACCGCTGTATGACCGTCATGCCCACAGGCGTGCATAAGACCCGGGTTCTGAGATTGGTAATCTGCACCAGTGTCCTCTTGTATTGGCAATGCATCCATGTCAAACCGGGCAAGAATTACTGGTCCGGGTTTCTCGCCTTCCAAAACGGCGACTACTCCTGTCTTGGCTACCCCTGCAGTAACTTCCAAACCCAACGCACGCAATTCCTGAGCAACAATCCCAGAAGTCCGAACTTCCTCAAATCCTAATTCCGGGTGCCTGTGAAAATCACGTCTCAACGACTGTGTATAGGAAAATAACTCTTCAGCTTCTTTGAGTAAATTGTTCATCTCAAATTCTCAGGAACCATTCGAAGGAACTTTTGAACCGCAATCGCAATTTTCTGGGTCGCATTGCTCTTCAGCTTTTCGCCGCAGGGCTTCTTTTTCATCCCAGGGTTCAATTTCTGTCCGGTGAAGTTCTTTATACCCCACTTCTCCAAGATCAACAACAACTGTATCCTTTAGCGGATAACTGTCCACAACTTTCCCTTCACCAAATTCAGTATCGACCTTTTTACNNTATCGACCTTTTTACCTTTCTTGGGAAGTTTTTTGCGGGCTTCGACGTACTGTTCGTATTCGTAGATCAAACAGCACCTGAGCCGTCCACACATCCCGGTGATCTCAGAGGGTGCCAGTGAAACACCCTGTGCTTTCGCCATGCGGATCGAAATTGGACTGAATTCTGTCAGGAACTTGGAGCAGCAGCGATTTTCCATCCCGCATGCCCCCATTCCGCCAATAATTTTCGCAGCATCTCTTGGACCAATCTGGCGCAGTTCAATGCGCGGCTGTGAATAAACCTTATTCATGGCTTTACGCAGTGGGTTGAGATCAACATTATCGTCCGCTTCGCTGGAGTACAAAAATGTCAGACGTTTGCCATCCAGAGTGTATTCTGAACTGACAATCTTCACACCAGCAATTCTCAACTCACTGAGTTTTGCCCTGCAGTTGACGGTTGCTTCTATCTCCTTGCGCTCCCA
>JAABVY010000133.1:0-482 GCA_011777135.1 Candidatus Zixiibacteriota bacterium
CTGATTTCCTGCTCCAGCATTTGTGGTGGATACTTTATTGTCGAATCTTCGATAATCTCATCCAGGATTTGCGTACTGTATTCATCATCGTATTGTGCTACTGTATTTTTTTCCAACGCTTCACGAATATCTTTTCGGAACTCCTCGAGGGTGTCAAAATTGCTAACGCTCTTCGCAAATTCATCATCAAGTTCCGGTAAAGTCTTGGATTGAACTGTTTCGATGGAGTATTCAAACTTATAGGTCTTGTTCTGGAGAATTTCGTTAGGATCATCCTCATCATAGATGTGCTGAACAGATCCTTCATCACCTGCAGCTTTTCCGATTAATTCCTGAGTGAATCCCACGTAAGGCCAGTCTTCTAACTCATCCTCGTCAACTACCTCCAAAGTAATTGAGCGCTCTGCGAAGATATCTGGGGGTGACGATTCATCTGTATCGTCTTCATCTCCGGAATCTTCTTCCGCATCATCCCCGATCAT
>JAABVY010000133.1:547-806 GCA_011777135.1 Candidatus Zixiibacteriota bacterium
ATCGAAACTGAAAGGTAGTCTCCCAATTCCACAGTGGATTTCAATGGAACTACAAATTCAAATACCGGCGGGTCCATGCTGGGAACATTTTCTAATTTTCCTGGACCGTGGGGATCGATATCCAGCTCTTCGATCATTTCAGGGTAGATATCGTCTATGAGGTCTTCGATAGCTCGTTCAAGTATGTTGGCTTCACCAAAATGTTTCAGGATAACTCCATACGGGGCTTTCCCTGGCCGGAAACCGGGAATTTTTGTAG
>JAABVY010000133.1:907-1187 GCA_011777135.1 Candidatus Zixiibacteriota bacterium
CCCTAAATAGATGGCTTACAAGTGTAGGGAAGGTGGGAGTCGAACCCACACGCCCAGAGGGCACGTGATCCTAAGTCACGCCTGTCTGCCAATTCCAGCACTTCCCCAGCGGCGAAATTATAAATGAACGATGGGTTAACGTCAATAATACGATATAATCAGGCGCTGTTCAGTAAGAATTGTATAAGAAAACGGAGTCTAATTTGTCTCGAGTCATCAATCCAAATTCTGCAGGAAAAGAACGGAACCGTCTCAAGAAAGGGATCGTCATTGCCCTCAG
>JAABVY010000262.1:0-1443 GCA_011777135.1 Candidatus Zixiibacteriota bacterium
GCCCTTTCGCATTAGCAGCCTGGGGTCGGTGGTGAAATAAATCTGTTCCAGCTCGGCCTGCAGGGCACGGTAAAAGCGGCCGAGATTCTGGTTATAATACTCCTCCACCTCCTCATCAGTCACCTCTATATGTGACTCGACCTTTTTTTCGAAAAGCATCTTCCTCAGAAGACCATGGAGATGATCATCCAGGCGAGCTTGTATATCTTCATCTATTTCGAGGGGATAATCATGCGCCTTAATCTTTGCAGCCCGATATACCAGATGATCTTTCAGGACCTCTTTCTTGAAATTCATTGTATCCAGATTTTCCTGGCGATGCCATCCGTTATTATTCAACGCTCTGTTATATTCTTTTAGAGTGACAGTATCATTGTTGACTATGGCGATTGGGGCAGTAGAATCATCCACATCGCCCTTACCATCAAAGTTTGCATATTCACCGTCCTCTTGGCAGGCCGTGATCAGTATCGAGATTCCAAGCAAAACGAATATTACAAAGAGGTTCCTTTTCATTTTCCGATTCCTCCTCTATTTCCAGAAAAACAAGGCTGATACTCTAAATGAATCATCCAGGTCATTATATTTAAGATAAGCGAAATCTATTTGAAATGGCAAGATTTTTACTCCGCCTCCGAGGGCCATGCGACCGATATCAATACCGCCCCGGGCAAAGAGCATATTTTTGTATCCAATCTGTGCTCCCCAGTGAGTGTCAGCGGAAATGGAACCCATCCAGAACTCAGCGGCATCCCGCAGATTCTCGAACCTGAAATCGCTGTCTGCGGTCAGCATGGCTTCCCAGTTTCCGAATTGACGGTGCAGCATAAAACCCATGGTCAAGGTCGGATTGATCGACTCCTTCGTACCGGTATCGTACGAGAGCAGAGTGGTGGTAAAATCCTTTACCACGACTGCTGCAGTGAGAAAATCGGATGGGGCATATTTCATCCCGATATCCGCTCCCAGGCCGTAGGCCGATGATGTTGGAATGTCGCGATAGATAAATTTGGCGTTTGCTCCGAACGAAAGATTTTCTTTTTGATTCAGGGCGTAGGAGAAGATCAGCTGGTAATCGGCATGACTCTCTTCCCGTATGATTCTGGGACGATTTGTGTTGAGGTCCCATTCGGTGATTTTGACTCCCCCGCCTCCCAGCCTGGTCAGGCTGATTCCCCCGAAGCGTGTTCCGGAGCTTCCCAGCGGCATGGCAAAGGCCATGTAGTCATGGTTCAGCAGAGATCCGAATGTCTCTGCGTGCATGAAAGCTGCCTGCTTTCCTGAGATTCCGGTCAGTCCGGCAGGGTTCCAGAAACCCGCGGTGACATCCGAGGTTGCTGCCGAAAATGCGCTGCCCATACCCAGTGCCTGGGCTCCCACTCCAAGGTAAAACGGCTCCCCGGCATATTTCGCTCCATAAGCGGGAAGGAAGGGATAGGATAT
>JAABVY010000262.1:1510-15847 GCA_011777135.1 Candidatus Zixiibacteriota bacterium
TACTCCCATCCGGTTCATATTGGCAAAACGGTTTGGATCAAAAATTTAAAAATAGACGGATCACGCGTTTCAGCTTGTCGACCCCCGGATCACCATAAAAATCACCGACAATGTTGCCCCTGCTGTCTATAAGCACCGATTTGCCCGGGCCGGTAACCGCATAATTGCTGTAGATGTCATTACTGCCGGGAAATGCCACCGTATAGGTAAGACGGTTAAAATCGGCCGCTTGCTGTATGGCATTGATCGGTCTGCGATCGATGCAAATCCCAAGTACAGTAAATTTATCTTCGCGAAACTCGTTTTGAATCTCAGAAAGCGTTGGGAAAAGACGCTTCGATATCGGGGCATCCATCGACCAGAAATTCAAAAGCAGCACATATCCCTCAAAATCCTCGAGTTTTATCGGGTTCTGATTGAGATCATAAATCGTGAAGTCTGGCGCCTCAGCAATTACGATATTTTCATAGTTCTCCTCGAGTTCCTGCGGGGTCATATATTCCACAATCAGCATATCAGAGGTGTCGCTCATTTCGGCATATGTCGCTGAATCGAGAGCCTGTTCCTGAACTTCGGGTTGTTCCTCTTCAGGTCCTCCGCAGTGGATAGTCAAAACTAAAAGGCTAACAGCAAATGTAAATNNTTTGGGCATATCAGGATGTTATCCATAGATGAGATTGAATCAGGCTGTTAATAAAATAAAAAAACTGCCCATATTTCGGGCAGTTTTTCCAGATTTATAGAATGGCCAATTCTTGTCTTAGCCCTTATCATTCATATGTTTTTCTGCCCAGGACTTGAATTGCTCCTTTTCGTAGGCATATTCGGATATGTACTTCAGCAATAGATAAAAATCCTTGGCCGGCCAGTAGCCTTGAATAGGAGCTATCCTGGAACCATCATGCTTCAAAAACCAGGTGGAGGGATAACCGCGCACGCCATAATCCCTCGTAAGCTGTCTGNNTGACAGGCACGAAGTTGTTCTTCAACAGTCCCACGACATCTTCGTCCACCAGAGTGGTCTTGTCCATCTTCTTGCACCATCCACACCAGGTTGTCTCAAAGAACACTATAACGTGAAGTGAATCCTGTTTGGCCTTTTCCAGACCCTCTTCGTAACCGTAATAAGTCACGCCGCCATGGTCTTCTTTTTCATCACCAGCCTGGGCAAGAACGAATATCCCGGCCAGAAGTATAATTCCAAATGTTAGCGAAAGTCTAAGTTTCATGGGCACTCCCGGTCTGATGTAACTTTTCCTCAATCTATACAAAAATCGTAAAAAATCAAATTCTTTCTACTTTAACACTATTAATCGATTTGAGTTCCTGCCCTTAATTGGCCGAAAGAGACAGGTTTTCTGAATTCAGAATCTCGGAAAGAGACTCCATTAATTCGCCGTTAGGATTAACCAGTTGCGGCGTTTCAATTTCCATCCAGACATCATTCTTCTTCAATAGAATTATGACCTTCGTGTCGCCGGGATATTTATCCAGGATGTTTTTGATTTCCTCGACTTTCTTAATCCTTCTTCCGGAGACAGTTAACTTCAAAAGCAAATTGGACTTTTCCGAGAGCGACTCGAGCGGCTTGATCTCATTTACGATCAATTTGGCCTTTTCCTCTTCCCGTTTACTTATACGTCCGGTGAAGAGCAGCATATTGTTATTAATCAGGAGTTTTTTGTATTTCTCGAATGGATCGGAAAAGACTATGGCTTCGAAGCTCCCATAAAAATCTTCCACTCCCACAAATCCCATATGCCGCCCACGCTTGTCGGTGTTAATTTTTAGCCGGGTAATAATTCCTCCCAGAGAGGCCTGCACGCCATCCGGCATCTCATTCATCTTCTCCGAGTTTGTTGTGGCAAAGAGCTTGAGCTGGGGGCGATATTTCTCCATTGGATGGCCGGATATATAAAATCCCAGCGACGCCCGTTCCATCGATAAGACTTTGGAGCGGCTCCAACTGCCGTCCTCCGAAATTCTGGGCTCCGGATGAGGAAGTGTGTTATTTTCGGCTTCCCCAAAAAGCGAGGTCTGTCCCTTGAGACGATCGATCTGCACTGATTGGCCAAATGAGACCGCATCCTCAACACTAACATAAAGCAAGCCGCGATCATTACCCGCAGAATCGAAAGCCCCCGCCATCACCATCGACTCAATCATACGCTTGTTTATCGAGGAAAGGTCGCAGCGTGAAGTGAAATCAAAAATAGTCTTGAATTCTCCATTTGCTTCACGTTCCTCGATAATCTTCAAAACCGCGCTCATACCCACATTCTTGATAGCTGCCAGTCCAAACCGGATTGAATCCCCCTCGACGTTGAAATTGGCGTAACTGCGATTGATATCGGGCGGGAGGATTTCAATTTCCATATTACGGCATTCTTCCTTCAGGATTATGATTCGATCTGTATTGCCCATCTCAGATGTCATCAAGGCCGCCATGAATTCCCTGGGATAGTGCGCCTTCAAATATGCAGTTTGATAAGCCAGATAAGCATAACCGACTGAATGCGACTTATTGAAGCCGTACCGGGCAAAGGTCTCAATCTGATGAAATATCTCTTTGGCCATCTTCTTCGTGATACCGTTCTCCACGCAGCCGTTGATAAAATCCTTCTTCATCTGCGCCATCAACTTCGCAATCTTCTTGCCCATCGCCTTTCTGAGAATATCGGCCTTTCCAAGGCTGAAACTGGCAAGCCTTGAGGCCAGCTGCAGAACCTGCTCCTGGAATACAATCACGCCGAATGTGTTCTTGAGAATCGGCTCCATATCGGGATGCAGGTATTCGATTTTTTCTCGCCCCTGCTTGCGGTCGATATATACGTTGATCATTCCGGAATCCAGCGGCCCGGGACGATAAAGAGCGTTCATGGCCGCCAGATCATCCAGGGATTCGGGATGAAGCTTCTTCAAATAGTCCTGCATACCGGATGATTCAAACTGGAAGATCCCGATTGTATTGCCACTGCCAAAAAGCTCGTATACTTTTTCGTCGTCCAGAGGGACTTTGTCCAGATCAATATCCAACCCGTGTTTCTCTTTGATCATCTGGACCGTATCGGCAATAACAGTCAACGTCCTCAGCCCCAGGAAATCCATTTTCAAAAGGCCGATATCCTCGACACCTTTCATATCGTACTGGGTGGTGATTTCGTCCTTGTTGCTCTTGAAGAGTGGAACATGTTCCACCAGCGGCTCCGGTGCGATCACCACTCCAGCGGCGTGAGTGGAGGCATGCCTCGCCAATCCCTCCAGGGTCTGGGAGTATTCCAGTAGTGTGCGGACTTTTTCATCGGTCTTGGCCAGACGTCCAATGTCAGGCTCTTCCTCCATAGCCCCTGTTATTGTCTGCCCGACTTTGAAGGGGATCATCTTAGCGATTTTGTCCACTTCCGCATAAGGAATCCCCATCACCCGTCCCACATCACGTACTACTCCCCGGGCGGCCAGAGTGCCGAATGTGATAATCTGTGCCACATTATCCTGGCCATATTTGTGAGTTACATAGTCAATCACCTTGTCCCGACCGCGGTCGGAGAAGTCTATGTCGATGTCGGGCATACTCACACGCTCGGGATTTAGAAAGCGCTCGAAGAGGAGATCATACTTCAACGGATCTATTGTGGTAATCCCGAGCGTATACGAAACCAGGCTCCCGGCAGCCGAACCGCGTCCCGGCCCCACCGGAATATCCTGTGAGCGGGCGTAGTCGATGAAGTCCTTCACGATCAGGAAATATCCTGAAAAGCCCATCTTCTTGATTACATCCAGCTCATAGTTCAGCCGCTCATAGATTTTATCTCCCGGGTTAGAATAGAGCTTCTTGAGCCCCTTTTCGCAAAGATGGCGGACATAGTCTTCGGAATTATCGAAGTTCTCCGGCAGTTCAAACTTGGGGATCATCAGCCTGCCTATCTCGATCTCGACGTTGCATTGCTCGGCTATCTTGAGTGTGTTTTCGATTGCCTCAGGCGTATCTGCGAAAAGGGCCTTCATCTCATCAGCAGATTTAACATAGATCTGATCTGTGGCATAGCTCATCCTGTCGGTATCTTCAAGAGATTTGCCGGTCTGAATGCACAAAAGGGCTTCGTGGGCGTTATGGTCCTCCCGATGCAGGTAATGGCAGTCGTTGGTGGCAACCAGTCCTATCCCCAGTTTCCTGGCGATCTTGGTTAAGGCGGCTTTATCCTTCTTTTCCTTATCGATTCCGTGATCCTGAATTTCCAGGTAAAAATTTTCCCGGCCGAATATGTCGGCATATTCTTTTGCGATTTCTTCAGCTTTCTTGAAATCGTTGTTTGCAATTTTCCTCGAGATTTCACCCTGCAGACAGGCGGAGGTAGCGATCAGCCCCTCACTGTACCTCCGAAGCAGTTCCTTATCCACTCGCGGTTTGCGATAAAATCCCTCGAGATAACCGGCCGAAACCAACTTAATTAAATTCTTGTAGCCTGTGTTGTTTTTGGCCAGCAGGATCAAATGGTATCCACCATCCGGCTCTCCTGGCATAGGTTCCTTTTTGGATCTATCCTGCGGTGCGACATAGATCTCGCACCCGATAATCGGCTTGATTTCCTTATTTCGGGCTTTTTTATAAAACTCGATCGCACCAAACATATTGCCATGGTCGGTGATAGCCAGTGCCGGGAAGTTGAGTTCTCTGGCGCGCTCCAGGAATTTATCGATATGACAGGCGCCATCCAGAAGAGAATACTGGGTATGGTTATGCAAATGTATGAAGTCGGCCTTACTCACTTTGCTGTTCCAATTCTTCTAAGGCTTGAACTACGTCGTTATAAATCTGTTTGTATTCCTGGTTTTCAGGTTCGAGCGCGATCGCCCTTTCATATTTCTCGAGAGCCTCGTCAAAACGGTTCAGTCCCAGCAGAGCATCGGCCCAGCCGATATAAACGCTTGCATAATTCTGGTTCATGCGTGCCGCTTTTTCGAACAGTTCAACCGCCCGGTCAAGATCGCCCAGATGGATATTGGTGTAAGCAAGGTTTACCATTGCCTCAAAAAATAATGAATCTTCCTCCAGCGCTTTCCTGTAGTTTTCTCTGGCTTTTCTATAGAGGGATTTCTCGAACGCCTTATTTCCCTCGATAAAATAGTGAGTGATTTTCTCGTCTCTGTAGAGATTGGAATAAGCCAGCAAATTGCTGCGGGTAAAGGGATCATCGGGATCAAGAGCGGTAGCCCGTTCAAGATAATTCGAAGCCGCCTCGAGATTGTTCTTGAAAATCTGGTAGCTGACCATGGTATTGACCACATAGACCGAATTCGAATCAAGCTGATAGGCGCTGTCTATGTATTTACCTGCTTCCAGCGAATCACCCTGCACTATCTGGGTAGCCGCATAATCGGCGAGAAGCATTGGATTGTCCGGATAGTACTCGAGTCCCTCTAATATTATGGAGTCAGCTTTACCAAACTGCTCAATACTTCTGAAGATATGCCCTTTCCAAAAATATACATCAGCATCCGGCGGCTTTGAAAGCCTGCTGGCGGTGCGCAGGAATTCCATGGCCTCATTATACCTTTCCCAGTGCCAGTAAAGCTCGGCCATTTTGACATAGCCCTGGGGTCGATGCGGATCGACCTGTATGAGCTGATTGAAAGCCTGTTCCGCTCCCGGCAGATTGCCCATCTTGAGATAGACATCACCCATAAGCATCAGGGCCCGACGATTTCCGGGATCGTAGGAAAAAGCCGCTTTCAACGTATCAATAGCCTCGGCATATTTGCGCTGGTAAACCAGATCGCGGGCTTTCTGATAGAGAACATCCGATTTGCCCTCATCGATTTGTGTTTCGGCGGACATTACAATGCCCAGGAGCAATATGATTGTGATTATTGGAATCCTAAGTTTCTTCATACCATCGCCTTCTTCTATATCGTAGTCCGAATATCCAGAAAACTCCAGCTCCAAAGACGAATCCTCCAATATGTGCGAACCATGCCACCCCGCCCGATAAAGTGGAGGAACTGTTTATGACCTGCAGCAGGAACCAGAAGCCCAATAAGAACACTGCAGGAAGCGCGACAACCCTGATAAATATAAAAATCCAGACCAGGGTGTATACCCTGGCATGCGGGAACCTGACCATATAGGCTCCCAGAATTCCCGCAATCGCCCCTGATGCGCCGACCAGAGGAATTTCGGAATTCGGATTTACAAATGCAAATGCCAGTGTCGCCGCCAGACCGGAGAGTATGTAGAACAATATGAACTTGAAGTGACCCAGCACATCCTCGATGTTATTTCCGAAAATCCAGAGGTAGAGCATATTTCCGCCCAGATGAATTATCCCGCCGTGCATGAACATGCTGGTAAACAGGTTCAGGTATGGCGAGGAGGCCAGATGACTGTACTCTGGAGGCGTAAGATCGCGTCCCTGCATCAGTTCCGCCGGGATAAGGCCGTATTTGAAAGTGAACTCACGGAAACCCTGGGTTCCCTGAGCGAACTCATAAATAAATACCAGACAATTGATTACTATCAATGCTATAGTAAAATAAGGCGTGATTCTGGTTGGGTTGTCATCTCTGATCGGTATCATCGCTCTCCCTCAGGTCTCCTGCTAATATATACAATTGTAGAGATCAAAAAAGCCTATTTTTTCGAAGCCCCTAATACGTAAAACTGGAGCTTTTTACAGTAGTATTTCCAAGCCTGTCCCGGGCGGTGATCACCAGATCATGCCTCCCCGGCGCCAGATCCTCGGTTAGATGTATATAGACAATTTTACGGTCAATATCATATTCACAAATCTGAAAGTCACCGTCTAGAGTCACAGTTAACAATGTATCCGAATCAAAACCCGACAACTCATCATCCATAAAAAATCGTATGCTTGGTCGGGCAGTATTTACGTTAGAATTATCCCAGGGACGGATACTGTTGATCTTTGGTGGCACAGAGTCGACCATTATCCTATATGTCCCGAATGATTTGACATTAGCCAATATATATCCTGCGCTATCCAGGTTGTTTCCCGCAAAACTGGGATCGCCGCCTCGTGAGATTCCGTATAACGCAGTTTTTTCCAGCGAATATCCTGAGGGTACAGGCGCTTTAATCTCCATACCCTCAAAGATGATCCTGTCATCGGGTTTTATTTTGATTTCTGTCGCAGGACTCGAACCGGAAGTTTCAAGCTTGAAAAATATGTTGCTACCGGGGGTCCCCTTGGGGATGCTCAATTCGAATCCATGCTTATCTATCTCTGAGACTTTGTGCCACTCATGCAGATAATGATTCTGCTGTTTCAGTCTTTCCAGAGCAAGAATGGCCGGCAGATTCTGAAAATCCTCGCCATAAGCGAATTCTTTTAATGGTTCGATTAATTGGGGGCGGAAGGTCACTCTGTCGCCGCTTTCAATCGGCTGCAGGAAGTTGGCCCGGAAATCATTTTGTATAAGAAAATCATACAGCTTTTTAGGATCGATACTTATTAAAGGCTCTGAGCTTATAAAATCCAAATCCTCTATGAAATCGACTTCTGCGACCAGAGTTGAATCCAAAAATCGCTTTCGCACCGTATTCGGGAGTCCAATCAGATAGGAACCGATTTTCTGATTTTCTGAGATAAAATTGATTTTTAGAAGCGCATATTCAGCAGATATCGAATGAGCTCTCTCTTTAAATTCGCTCAATTTGATATGCGGAATTTCCTCCATACCACTCCCGGCCATCAGCTGACCGGCATCGGAAAACGTTCCGGTAGCCGGATCGAATATCTCGAGATTCGCATAAAATGGCGCATTATTCTGGATGGTAAATGCAATTGGCCCCTCGATATTGCCGCGGACTTTTCCAAGCCCATCGACATAGGCATTGAGATCGATATTAGGAATAATATTTATTTGAAATCTTGCCTCGCGCTCATTGCCATTTCTGTCATAAGCGATAATTCTGGCATTATATATTCCCAACTTGGTGTAATGATCAATCGGAACTGCTTTGCATGTCCGGCATGAATCATCAGGATTCTGCTGCGAGGATTTGCGGCCCTCGGGATAATACAGGTTGTGATAATAGCTTTTGTTTTTTATTCTCTGGTAATGGTTATAATCAAGATCAACCGAACCCCAGGTATTAAACGATAACGTATCATATTCGGTCTCGAATACAAGCTCATCATTCAAATAAAATTTGAGTCCTGCGACATTATATTTGCGATCAGTCCCGCTTCGCCTGTCTGCAACCTTTACCTCGATTCCTATTTCACCCCGCAGTGAAGGCACTTTATTCAGGATATAGTTATTATCAGCTCGATTATATTGAAAATCGATTGAATAGGGACGCGCTCTGCCCTCGATATAGGAATCCGAATCCAGCGGACGGAAAGTAATCTCTTCATAGCGCGGTTTATAGCCGTCCCTGAGGTCGGGATAGAAGGGCAGGGGGTTCATGGGCTGGTTATCGGCGTTTCGGATCTCGAAATGCAGGTGCGGCGGCCCGGAGCCACTCTGGCCGGTTTTTCCTACCAGATCGCCCTTTCGGAAGCGGAAGCGGTCTTTCTCGGGAAACAGATTGACCTTGAATCGTCCTTCATGCAACTGATTATCCCGCACATATTTTTCTACTTCGGGTGTGAATTCCAGGAGATGCCCATAGACAGCGATATTGCCGTCATCCAGCTTCAGATATACAACATTGCCGTACCCCCACCAGTTGGAGGCCACTCTCCACAGGTAGCCATCCTCAACTGCCACAACATTATAACCGGTTTTGCCGAATGTTCTTATGTCAATCCCGGCGTGATAATGTCCGCCCCGGAAAGCGCAGAAATGGGAGGTCAGTTCTTTCGAGGCCGGCAGCGGCCAGAGATACTCGGCCTGCAGGGGAACAGAAAATATCAGCAGTAAAGCCAATACCAGCCTGCAAGTCCTGTTTCTTGATTCCGATACACCCATCATATATATTACACAGTTTCGATCTTTTCGATGTTAGTTTAGTATAACAAAAATAGCTTGCATTAGATTCAGCCATTGATATATTAAAAATTTGATATAAAAGCAAAGGAGAAATTCATTATGATGCAAGAGTTGCGCAATTTCAGCAAGGCCTTTCTGATCTTTGTTGTCATTGCATTTATAGGATCAATCATATTCGCGTGGGGCATGGATATTGGCCAGGGTTCTCAGGCTAAGGGATACATCGCTGAGGTTAACGGCGAAGAGATAGATCCTCAAATATATGATAATTATCTGAATAATTTCACCATGCAGCTCAATCAAAACGGCAGAATTCATCTGGACTGGGATGTAGTCGTTCAGATTCGTCAGAGCGCCTGGGAGCAGATGATCATGGATATAGTGCTGCGTCAGCATATACAGGACCTCGGGCTGACTGTTTCCGACAGGGAATTATTCGAGTATCTTTATAATTATCCGCCGCGTTATCTCTGGAGTGAGCAGGCTTTCCAGACCGAGGGACGCTTTGATATCCAGAAATACCGTGAGTTCCTGGCTGATCCAAATTTTGCCAATCAGGTTGCTTATATAGAACAGCAGGAGGAACCCAATATCTTGCGTTACCAATGGAACGAGCTCCTGCGCTCCACAATCCAGATCACGCCTGAGGAATTGATGCGAGAGTTCAAGCGTTCCAACGAACAGATGAAGATCGATTATGCCTTCGTGAGTACTCGTCTGGTTGAGGATCCTCCACCATTTATAGATTCCCTGGCCGTGATAGAGTTCTACAACGAGCACAAGGAAGAATACAAGCGTGATGCCCAGGCGAATCTTGAATATGTTGCTTTTGATGTCTATCCGAGTGCGTCCGATTCAAGCGATATTTCCGACCTGAAAATCTGGATTCAGCAGGCCACCGAGGCGGAGGAAGATATTTTTCCGATGCTGGCGGCGATTGTTTCCGATGACACCCGTTCCCAGCAGACCAGGGGAGATATCGGCTGGGTTCAGAGGGGACGGTACTCGCCGGAGTTCGACAGCGCCGCATTCGCCCTGGACTCGGGAGAAATCACACAGGAGCCGGTCAAGACTTTTGCAGGATGGCACATTCTCAAATGTTACGGCAAGCGTACCACTGAGGAAGGCGTGGAGGAAGTCAAGCTTTCTCAGATTGTGAAGAAGATCAGGCCCTCGGGGGACACCTTCTCGCAGTACAGCGCGCGTGCCAATACATTTAAAGAGGAGCTGAAGGAATCCACCTTCGAGGAAATAGCCTCGAAGTATAACAAGGAAATACTGGAAACAGGTCAGTTCTTCGAAGGTACCACCGCTGGAAAGCTTGGCACAGCCGAGGAAGCCAACGAGTTCGCTTTTGAACACAGGGTGGGAAAAATCTCTGATGTTATAATGGTGGCCAATCTCGATCAGAATACTTACAAATTTATTATCGCCCGGGTGAAGGAGCGTCTGCCGGAGCGGATTTTGCCTTTGGAGGAGGCTCACAGGTTTGCGTTGACAGATTACCGCCGGAAGGTGCTCCTGGACAAGGCGGACAGCATTGCCACGCTGATTTATGATGAGGCCGAGAAGACTCTTGATCTCAAGACCGCCAGCGAGAAACATGGCGGGGAATATATTCAGACCGAGTTTTTTACACGCCGTGATGTGCGCCAGGATCCGCGTTTCTCCGATCCGCAGTTTATGGGTGCGGTTTTCAGCATGAATAATCAAAACAGGCTGTCTGAACCGGTTTATACCAATAATGGTGTGGCGGTGATCATGTTTACCGGGCGGGTGTTCAATCCGGACCAGTTTGATATGAACCGTGAGACCATCTACAAGAATCTGTGGAGCCAGAAGGTGCAGGAGACAACTCAGGAGTATGCCCAGCAACTTCTGGATGAGGCCGAGATCCAGGATTACAGGCGTCTCGACTATAAGTGGTTCTTCTAATATAAATGAGAATTATAGAAAACGGCGGTGATTGTCACCGCCGTTTTTTTTGCAATTTCACGGCGCATGGGTGGTCATTCACTTGAGATGCTTGTTAAAGAAGTCCTGGTATGGAAAAGAAACCCAGTGCACGTCATTCTGAGGGAGTTCCGGCCTTGGCCGAGGACGAGCGTGAGAATCTCAAAGTTCATTGAATCATATGGCTCAAGAGATTATTGCGTAGCGTTGGGCCTTTATTCGCCGCAGGCGGATTGTGACCCAACGCAAATGCCTTCTAATCAGCCTGGCGCAGGGTCACACCCCCCGATTTCATCGGGGCCAAGACCCTGCTTTACGAGCCGATTATTCTGCTAAGTTCTCTACACAATGAAATCCCACCCCTTGCGCGGATGGGGTACCATTAATTGCGGATCATGTGCCGTTNNTTCTGCTAAGTTCTCTGCACAATGAAATCCCACCGCTTGCACGGAAGGGGCATCCCTAATTGCCGATCATGTGCCGTTCTCGTGCAATTCATCAGAGGCGCGTTCCGCCTTGGTCTTGAACATCTCGGTGATGTCCATGTCCTCGTCTAACGATATAATCCTGTAATTTTCGAAGAAAAGCGAATCATCAGTCTCAAGATTGATCTTGAAGCGGAATTTCTTGCATATATCCTTGAGCTTGTTCTGTCCCCTGTCGCCGTTCAAGATTTCACCCACCTGGGGATGAACCACCAGGTTGAATTTCCGGTATTTCGATCCGGCGCGCGCACGTGCGAACCAGCGTTCGATCCGCATCACCACAGATTCCGGCGAATATACCCGTCCCAGTCCCTGGCAGGTGGGGCAGGGGATCGAGAAAGCCTGCAAGAGCGAAGGTTTGCTGCGCTCGCGTGTCATCTCGATCAGGCCGAAATCCGAGACCGGCAGGATAGAGTTCTTGGCACGGTCGTTCCTGAAAAGGCCCTTGAACTCCTCATACAATTTTCTGCGGTTTTCACGGTTGTACATATCGATAAAATCGATAATTATCAGGCCGCCGATATCGCGCAGGCGAATCTGCCGGGCGATTTCACGAGCCGATTCCATGTTCACCTTCAAAATTGTATTTTCCTGATCCTTGGAGCCCACAAATCTGCCGGTATTGACATCGATGGTAACCATCGCCTCGGTCTGATCGATAATCAGGTAGGCCCCCTTCTTGATCCAGACTTTGCGCTCGAGCATCTTATCGATTTCCTGCTCAATACCATAGACATCGAAAATAGGGATGTTGCCCTGGTAAAATTCGACCCTATCCTTAAGGTGAGGGGCAACACCGCGAACATAGGACATAATCTTCTTATAGGTGTCCTTGGAATCAACCACCAGCTTGGTAGTCTCCTCGGAGAAATAGTCCCGGATTATGGAGGAGGTTATGCCCACCTCCTTGTGTAAAAGCTGGGGCGGCTTATTCTTCTCATATTTCGATGTAATCCGGTTCCAGAACTTGAGCAGTCTCTTGAGGTCTTTCCTCAGGATCTTCTCCGGCTGTTTCTCAGCCTCAGTCCTGATGATTACCCCGAAACCGTCGGGTTTGAGATCGAAGAGCACTTTACGCAGTCGCTTGCGTTCATTCCAGTTTGTGATTTTGCGGGAAACGCGCACATGTCGCTCATTCGGAACCAGTACGATAAATCTGCCCGGCAGTGATAGTGAGGTGGAAATTCGTGCGCCTTTTTGTCCCAGGGGTTCCTTGATGACCTGCACCAGGATATCCTGATCCTTTTTGATCAGCTTCTCGATCGGTGTGCCTCTGTGCTTGCGGATAAGCTCCGGCCCGCCGGCGCCGTCCTCATCCTCCATCAGATCGAAATCGTAACGGGATGATGCGCTCGAGTCGAAGCCGACATCGGAAATATGCAAAAAGGCGGTACGGTCCAGCCCCAGTTCCACAAAGGCCGCCTGCATACCGGGCAAAACCGCTACAACTTTCCCCTTGTAAATCGCTCCGACATTACGTTCCTCGTCAGGCCTTTCAACCAGAAGCTCCACCAGCTTGCCGTTCTCCATAACGGCAATCCGCGTTTCATGCAGATCGGCGTTGACGATAATTTGTTGATCCATTTGCAACTCCTGCAAAATAGCCGAGTTGCGCCTATGTGAGGAAGTGTCCTTCCTTGATGGGGCAGCCGCGCATATAATCGCAGCAGGGGAGACGCTTTTTGCCTTCCATTTGAATCTCGTCGATCAGTACAGCATCTTTACCGGTCTTGATCACAAGGCCCTCTCTGTCATTGGCCGTGATTATCTCTCCGGGTTTTCTGGAATTTTCCGCCTCCACCAATCGGGCACGATAAAGCTTCAGCTTTTTGCCGTCGAAGTGGGTGTAGGCTCCCGGATTTGATGATAGCCCCCGAATCAGGTTGACAATTTTTTCTGCCGGCAATGACCAGTCTACATGGCCGTCGGATGGTTTGATTTTGGGAGCTTTGCTGGCCTGAGAATTATCCTGGGGAATTATTTCGTAATCCCCGCTCTCGATCAGGTCAAGTGTTTGCAGGATCAGATCAGCTCCGAGCACAGACATCCGGGCGGAAAGATCATCAGCAGTTTCCATGGGCCCTATGGGCACCTTCTCCTGCAATATTATTCCGCCTGTATCGACCTTTTTTTGAATAGAAAAAGTTGTTAAACCGGTTTCCCGCTCTCCGTTAATAATTGCCCACTGGATAGGAGCGGCGCCCCGGTATTTCGGTAAAAGAGATGCATGCAGATTGATCGCACCCCTGGGCGGGATAGAAAAAAGTTCTGCCGGCAAAATACGAAATGCCACCACCACAAAGATTGTGACAGCAAGTGCGGTAATTTTTGCCAGGAAGCTCTGCTCTGATAAATTCTCCTGCTGGATCAGGGTTAAACCCTTTTCCCGGGCCTTTTCGGCTACAGCAGGGGAGGCAGGCTTCTTCCCGCGTCCCTTGGGACGATCCGGCGAGGTGACAACAGCCGCCACCTCGTGTCTGGAAGATAAAAGTTTCTCTAAAGCTGGAACCGCAAATTGCGGATTCCCCATGAAGATTAGGCGCATCTTCAGCCGACTTTAATCTTTTTCAGCCTTCCGGCAAAAAGATCGCGCTGGGTGGCGGAGAGATAATCGATGAATAATACCCCGTCAAGATGGTCATTCTCGTGCTGGACAGCCCTGGCGGTCAAACCGTAAGCCCTTATACGTTTACACTTGCCGTCCAGATCCTGATATTCCACCACCACCTGTTCGGCGCGGGGGACATCAAAATAAAGGCCGGGGAACGACAGACAGCCCTCTTCCCCGATTATTTCACCTTTTTTCTCTATTATTTCAGGATTGATCATTACGAGAGGTTCGGCATCAAAATCGACCTGGGTCAGGTCTATGATAAAAACTCTCAAATTGACCCCCACCTGAGGGGCCGATAATCCAAGGCCCTTGGCATCGCGCAGGGTGTCA
>JAABVY010000262.1:15875-31871 GCA_011777135.1 Candidatus Zixiibacteriota bacterium
TACAGCCATATTAAAAACTTATTATTAACTTTCTACTTTGCTTGCGATCGAGCTTTTAACAAATTCTACTTTAATATCATCGGAAATCTTGAGAACCACTTTATTTTTGTCGTCTTGGATTGCAAAGATTGTGCCGAACATGCCGGACGATGTTACCACCCGGTCGCCCTTCTGCAGGGTACCCAGCATGGCTTGATGTTCCTTTGAGCGTTTCTGCTGCGGCCTGATGATTAAGAAATATAATACCGCAAACATCAGCGCAAAAGGTACCAGTAGTGTCAAAAAACTACCGCCTCCGGCAGGCTGAGATCCTATTACTAAAATAAAGCTGTTCACTTGACCTCCAAAAAAAATTTTTCTACAGTTTAACCTATCAATTTAGGATTATATCCACAAAAATGTCAAGCATTTAATCAAAATCTTAAACATAGACTTGACGGAAATGTTCCAGATAGGACTTGAAGCTCCCGTTCTCGATATGCTCGCGGGCCTTCTTCATTAAATCGCTGATAAAGAAGAGATTGTGGATTGTTGCAAGCCTCAGGACATTGGGCTCGGAGACATTGAATAGATGCCGGATATAGGCCCGATTGTAACGCTCGCAGACCGGACATCCGCAATCCTCGTCAATCGGCCTGAAATCATATTTGTAGCTGGCGGCCTTGATTGTCATTTTGCCCTTTGAGGTGAAAAGAGTGCCGTTGCGGGCATTTCGAGTCGGCATCACGCAATCAAACATATCGATTCCGCGCGCAATTGCCTCCAGAAGCTCCAAGGGCGAGCCTAATCCCATTAGATATCGCGGTTTATCCTCCGGCAAAAGCTCGGTGACAACTTCTGTCATCTCATACATCAGATTAATCGGCTCACCTACGGACAACCCGCCGATAGCATAGCCGGAAAATCCGATCTCCATCGTCTTTTCCGCAGCTATTTTTCTAAGCTCAGGATAGACTGAACCCTGGACTATTCCGAATAATGCCTGGCCATTTTGGGTCTTATCCCAGTAATCCCTGGCTTCCTTTTCCCATCTATCAGTTTTCAGAAGAGCCTGGTATGCTTCAGTTTTTGAGGCTGGGTATTCCAGACATATATCAAGCGGCATGACAATATCACCGCCCAGATTTTTCTGGATGTCGATCACTTTTTTTGGCGTAAACACATGCGAGGAACCGTCAATATGCGACCGGAAGAGAACACCTTCCTCCGTGATCTTTACCAGCGATTTGAGGCTGAAGATCTGGAATCCGCCGGAATCTGTCAGTATCGGATGATTCCAGCCGTTGAAGCGATGAAGTCCCCCGCAATCGGCAATTAGATCATCGCCCGGCCTTAGATAGAGGTGATATGTGTTGCCAAGAATTATCTCAAATCCCAGCTCCTCAAGATCGGCTGCGGAAATGGCTTTAACCGAACCATATGTGCCCACAGGCATAAAGACCGGAGTTTCGATTGTGCCATGTGCAGTTGTGATCTGCCCTCTTCGGGCATTGGTCGCTGAGTCTTTGCGAATCAGCTTGTATGAAAATCTTTCGTCAACCATCAGCTTTTGACCGAATAACCGTAATCTCCAAATATATCGCTGAAGCCCCCGTAATAGGAACGCTTCTTGGTCATATACGCAAATGGTTTGAGATTTTCGATGTTTAATTTCTTATCATCCGTCCAGCAATCTGAATTCACATGTGTCTCGACAATTTCGGCTATGAAGTAATCGTGTGAACCCAGCTTGAGGGTGTGACGCACAATACATTCCATATTAATTGGGCATTCCTTGATTAACGGGGCAGAGACCTTATCGGCCGGGATTGCGGTAAAGCCTGTTTCCTCAAATTTGTCTTTATTTCTTCCTGAGGTATTGCCGCATAAATCGGCGGCCTTGACCTGATCCTCTCCGGGAATATTGACCACAAATTCACCCGCCTCGACTACCATGTGATATGTAAAGCGGCTTTCACGGATGCCAACTCCGATCATGGGTGGCTGAGAATTGCAGATACCGACCCATGACAAGGTAATAATATTCGGTTTCTCGCCCTCGATCTGGGCGGTTAGAAGGGTTACCGGTAACGGTACCAGAAGAGTCTGGGGACCGAGTTTTATTTTATCCATCTATTTCCTCCTTTTCAGGCCAGCGCCAGGCTGATTGCATCTGATAATGCGCTCGCCGTTTCTATGTGCATTTTATTCAAAGCTTGTCTGTCGAGTTTGACGCCGGCCGGTATAATCGCCCGCTTGAATCCGAGTCTCTGGGCTTCCATTAAACGTCTTTCCAGACCCGGTACCTGGCGGATTTCACCACCCAGGCCGACCTCACCGATCACTATAGTTCCATCTTTGACTGCAGCTTCCTCCAATGACGACACCAATGCTATAACAATTGCCAAATCGATGGCAGTTTCAAAAATCCGCAATCCGCCGGTTATATTCACGAAAACATCTTTGTCACCGAACGGTATCTTCTGACGTTTTTCCAATATTGCCAAAAGCAGGGCCAGTCTTTTTGGATCGAAGCCTGAGGTTACACGCTGGGGATATCCGTATGTCGTTCCTCCCACCAGCGCCTGGAGTTCTATCAGGATCGGACGACTGCCCTCCATTGCGGCTGTGATAACTGAACCGAACTCATTTCCGGAACGGTTGGATATGAAGACCTCTGATGGATTGGAGACCGGCTTCAGGCCGGTTGATTCTATCGAGAAGATGCCGATCTCATTGGTCGGGCCGTAACGGTTTTTCTCCGAACGCAGAATCCGGAACATATGATTTTTCTCGCCCTCGAAATAGAGAACAACATCAACCATATGCTCGAGTACCTTGGGTCCTGCGATCATACCCTCCTTGGTGACATGACCGATCAGGAAGGCCGTGACCTCCTTGACCTGGCAAATATCGAGGATTGTGCTGACAGATTCACGAATCTGGCTGACAGTCCCGCTGGATGATTCCAGTTGGGCCGATTTTAATGTCTGGATTGAATCTATGATCAAAAATTTGTATTCACGCTGATTCAAAGCTGTTATGATCTCATCTGTGTCGATAAGACAGGCGACATCAATCATATCAGTGTCGATTCCAAGTCTATCGGCCCTGATCTTAATCTGGGTCTGCGATTCCTCACCGGTGACATAGAGGCTCATGAATCCTTCCGAGGCATACAACCCCGCCTGCTGCAAAAGCAGGGTGGACTTGCCGATTCCGGGATCGCCGCCGATCAATATTGATGATCCGGGCACAACTCCTCCGCCCACTGCGCGG
Source organism: Candidatus Zixiibacteriota bacterium (assembly GCA_011777135.1). Classification (GTDB taxonomy): domain Bacteria; phylum Zixibacteria; class MSB-5A5; order JAABVY01; family JAABVY01; genus JAABVY01. Next base: position 19,134 of record JAABVY010000262.1, read on the forward strand.
TCAAACTCAGAGTTGCCGGAGATTATCCTGTATGATGTATCACCGGTTATTTCTGAAAGCCTGTATGTCTCGACAGGAGACTTAGCGCCCTTGATTTGCTTTTTGGCTCCCTTTGTTTCGGCAATTTCCTCGGTCAGTGTATTCCATTCACCGCAAGAGGAGCAGCGACCGGCCCATTTGGCATGAACCGCACCGCATGACTGACAGACATATATTGTTTTTGCAGACGCTTTAGGCATAATCTCTTAATATATGATTTGCGGGGGAGAAGCCAAGTAAGAAATTATATCAATGTCTCTCAGTTCACATCCGACTTAAAGTCGGGACAGGAACTGACAGAACTTCTAAAAATTCACTTGTCGGCATTGATTGAGCTGTGGCTGAGGAAGTCTTTCAGCACTTCGTCGTCCGACGCTTCCATCTCTTCCTTGGTGCCGTCGAACCTGATATTTCCCTGGTACAGCATGGCGAAGCGCTGGCCGATTCGAAAGGCAGAGTAAAGGTCATGCGTAACGGCAATGGAGGTTATCTTTAGCCTATCTCGCAGCTCTATTATCAGGTCATTGATCTTGTCGGCTGAGACCGGGTCAAGCCCGGTGGTAGGCTCGTCATAGAGGATGATCTCCGGTTCCATGCATAATGCCCGCGCAAGCCCGACGCGCTTCTTCATTCCGCCGGAGAGTTCGGCGGGATATTTCTTCTCAGTTCCACCCAGGCCGACCATCTCAAGATTTCTTCTGGCGCATTCGATTCTTTCCTCTCTGCTCATGGTGCCGTGTTCGGAACGTCCCAAAGTGACGTTTTCATAAACGGTCATGGAATCAAATAGGGCCGCACCTTGAAAGAGCATCCCGAAACGGGTGCGCAGTTGGTCCAGATCGGAGCGCTTGAGTTCATTTATGTTTTTATCATCCACATAAATTTCACCTTTATCCGGCTTCAAAAGGCCCATTATGAGTTTGAGCATAACGCTTTTTCCGCTGCCGGATGCCCCGAATACAACCATGCTGTCACCAATATTGATTTCGAGATTGATCCCCTTGAGGACATCAAGATTGCCGAAGCTTTTGTATACGTTTTCAAGTCTTATCATGTTTTACACGCTGAACAGTATTGTCGCCATTATATAGTCCGAAACCAGTATCAAAACAGAGGCCAGGACCACGGCTCTGGTAGTTGCCAGTCCCACACCCTCGGCACCGCCCTTGGCATTAAATCCATGAAAACAGCCCATCAGGGCAATGATTGCACCAAATATTACTGATTTTTGAAGTCCGGAGACGACATCGCTCACATAGACATAAGCTTTGATACTCCCAGTGAAGGTCTCGTAGCTGATGTTTACCAGGGCGACCGAGACTACCATCCCTCCAAGGATTGCGATAATATCAGCAAACATAACCAAAACCGGAAGCATAATCATTCCCGCTATCATACGAGGCATAACAAGATATCCGACAGGGTTAATGCCCATAGATTCCAGGGCATCGATCTGTTCGGTTACACGCATTGTGCCAAGCTCGGCCGCGATAGAGGCCCCGACACGACCTGCCAGCACAAGGCTCGTCAGCACGGGACCCAGTTCTATGAAGACAGTTTTTGCTACAGTCAGACCCAGCCACTCCAGTGGGACCAGCCCCTTGAACTGATAGGCCGCCTGCCAGGCGGTAACAGAACCGGTGAAAACAGAGGTCAAAATTACGAGGGGTAATGAACGCACCCCCATCATAAGCATCTGCTCAAAAATCAGCCTGATTCGTTTGAAGATAGTTGGAATCGACAGGATAATGCCCCATACCATAATAAACAAGCCGCCGACATCGGCGACCATCGCAATCATTAACCTTCCCAGACTTTCAATAGCTTTGCGCATAATTTAGAATGGCGGCTCCGTCGTTGCTTCCTCGACCTCAGAATATATCTCGGTTCTATTCTCAAATCGGATGAAATCTTTCAGGAACGTCAGCCTTATCGATCCGGTTGGACCGTTTCTCTGCTTTGCAATAATAATCTCAGCCAGCTTATCTGTAGAGGTGCCGTCTTTTTCGAATTCGATGCCATAGAATTCCGGCCTGTAAACGAACATGACCACATCGGCATCCTGCTCGATCGCGCCGGATTCACGCAGGTCGGCAAGCTGGGGCCGTTTGTCACCCCCGCGCATCTCCACTCCGCGCGACAACTGGCTGACAGCGATGACCGGAATATCCAGCTCTTTGGCGATGCCCTTGAGCGAGCGGGAGATCATGGCGATTTCCTGCTGTCGATTATCGGCACCCCGGGGCCCCTGCATCATCTGGAGGTAATCGATTATCAGAAGCTGTATATCCTCCTTGGCCTTCAGCCGTCTGGCTTTGGAGCGAAGCTCCAGAATCCCGATGTTGGGTGTATCATCGATGAAAATCCCTGCCTCTGACAAGGGCCCGACAGCGTCGGAAAGTTTGGGCCAGTCAGAATCCGGAAGCCGTCCTGTGCGCATCCTGTGGGCATTGATCCTGGCCTTGCTGCACAATAATCTAAGCGCTATCTGCTGCTTGGACATCTCGAGCGAGAACATGGCCACAGATTTATGGCTGTCGATTGCAATATTTTCAAGGATATTCAGGCCCAGGCCGGTCTTGCCCATGGAGGGTCTTCCGGCTACGACAATAAAGTCGCCTTTGTGAAGCCCGGCGGTGATATTATCCAGATCGATATATCCGGTTGCAATGCCGGTAATGCCGCCGCCGGATGGATTTATGATATTCCTCGATCTGCTCGAATGTATCCGGGAGGATTGAGCCGATATTGATAAAGCCATCTCCCAGACGATTTTGCGATATATTGAAGATTGAATTCTCGGCAGAATCCAGAAGATCTGCGGCTTCCACAGTTCCTGAACGGCAATCCTCGGTGATCTCATGAGAGATTTCGATCAGCCTGCGCAGGAGATATTTGTCGTAGACTATATTGGCGTGATGCCGCACATTGGCTGTAGAGGCGATATGATCGGTCAGCTCAGCTAAATATGACCTTCCGCCTATTTTCTCAAGCTTCTGATTTTTTTGCAGCTGCTCGGAAATTGTAATAAGGTCGATCGGCTTATTATCTTCGAAAAGTTGTATAGAGGCCTCGAAAATGAAGCTGTGTCGCGGATCATAGAATACTTCAGGCTGCCTGATTACATCGGTTACCTCGAAGATCGCATCTCTGAAATTCAGGATGGCTGCCAGGACCGCCTGCTCCGCTTCGATTGAATGAGGATTTGATCCCTGATGTGAACGTTCTGTCGTCATCTCCCGATCCCGTATTAAGCAAATTAGGATATCTTGAATGAAATAATATTATACAAAAAGCCCCGCAATTTTCCAAGTCTATAAATCTATGATGAGGCCTTGAATTCGTCATATGCCTTGCGAAGCATCTGCACATCCGCCCATGTCTCCCGCTTATATTGCGGAAAACGCAAGAGAGCGGCAGGATGATAAGTAACCACCATCACCTTACGATCGTTCCAATCATGAAAATCTCCCCGCAGTTTTCCCAGGGGAAGCTTAGTATCCAGAAGCGCCTGGGCCGCAATCCGCCCCAGACAGCAAATAAATCGCGGATTTATCATCTCGATCTGCTTGAGAAGATAGGGCAGGCAAGTCTCCATTTCTGACGGTTCCGGATCGCGGTTATTGGGTGGACGGCATTTGACGATGTTGGCGATATATACTTCGGAACGTTCAAAATTTATAGCTGCCAGGATCTTATCCAGAAGCTTACCCGCACGTCCCACAAACGGCTCTCCCTGCAGATCTTCCTCGCGACCGGGACCTTCACCGATGAAGATAATATCGGTATCAGGATTTCCCACGCCGAATACAAATTTTGTGCGGCCTTTGTGCAATGGGCATTTAGTGCATTCGTTTATATCATTCTCAAACTCTTCTAAATTCTCATAGTCTTTCACAGGCTCAGGCATCCTTTCCAGATTTTCCCTTGGAATCATAATTTCGGTCTCCCCCAGTTCCAGCTTTTGCCGAAGAGCCTTTCTGGTCATTTCAAACAGGGCTGCAACTGGATTAGTGGACTCAGTCATTTAATTATTTTCCTTTTTGATGAATCTGAGGGAATACTCTATTATTTTATCTGCAATTTCCGCTTTTGAGGCAAGGGGCAGGTCCTCGATCTTCCCATTTCTGTCAATTATTGTAACCTTGTTTGTATCCACTCCAAAGCCAGAACCTTCGGCGCCGAGGTCATTCAGCACGATCATATCCAGGTTTTTCTTTTTGAGCTTTTCCTTTGCATTTTCAAACGCGTTATCTGTCTCCATCGAGAACCCGACTAGAACCTGCTCCTTCTTTTCCTGCGCCAGAGTTTGTAGAATATCAATCTGAGGTTTAAAGACCAGGCTGATATTTTCAGCGGATTTTTTAATTTTGTGCTCTGATTTTTCCACAGGCACATAATCGGAAACTGCGGCGACCATGTAGAGAATATCTGTCTGGCCAAAATGCTCTTTGATGCGATCAAACATCTCCTCGCCGGATTTGACCTTAATAAGTTCCACCCCCGAGGGCGCTGAAAGCCCGGCCGGCCCTGAAATCAGCACCACCTCTGCGCCGCGGCTCTTAGCCTTTTGGGCCATCGCATATCCCATTTTTCCGGATGATGGGTTGGAGACATACCTGACAGCATCAATATGCTCCACAGTCGGCCCGGCTGTAACCAGGACTTTCAAATCATGCATGTCGAGCGTCTGCCCGAAGTGGTTTACCACTTCCTCCAGAATCTCGTCGGGATCGGGCAGCCGCCCCACACCGTAAGTCCTGCAGGCCATCTCGCCGATAGTGGGATCGAGGAATTTATAGCCCAAATTAACAAGTTTTTTCATATTCTCCTGCACCACCGGATTGGTATACATCTGAGTATTCATGGCGGGAGCTATCATAACCGGTGACTGGGCCGCCATTACTACGGTTGAAAGAAGGTCATCGGCTATGCCGGAGGCGATTTTACCGATAATGTTGCCGGTGGCCGGTGCGATCAAGATCAGATCGGCCCATTCGGCCAGGGATATATGGTGCGTCGCATAATAGCCTGTTTTGGGGAAAAGCTCCGAATTTACGGGATTTTCAGATAGTGTTTCCAAGGTCAGGGGAGTTATAAATTGTTTCGCAGAGCTGGTCATTAAGACCTTGACCTCGGCTCCCTCCTTTTTGAGTAATCTAACTAGGAATGCGGCTTTATAAGCGGCGATACAGCCTGTAATGCCAAGAACGATTTTTTTATTGGTAAGTCTCACCGGGGAATCTATAGAAAAAGTTTAATGAACCGTCTCTTCGCCGGACATATTGAACCAGTTTAAGTCCCAGTTCCGGTTGATTCCGCCGAAAATGATGGATGAGGCTATGATCTTCAGAGTTCTCACATCGACAATCGTGGGCTCCAGAAGATTGGTTCTGTCTATAATAGCCTCGAACTGCTCCGCGGTCAGAAGGCCCAATTCGTGCAGCTGAATCAAAAAACCGCGTGCCTCGGTGGTAAAAATCTGTTTCTCAGCCTCGGAGAATACACGGGGCGGCATTTGTTTCCGCTCACTTTTCATCAGTTCCTCCATTCCCCGAGTCTGGACTTCCTCCAGAAACCAGCCGTAGGCAGACGAAATTTCATTTTCAGAAAAACCCATATTTTTAAGCGATTGGGATAAATCGTCGAGGTGCAAAAGCGCACCATTGTTGTTTTTCATGTGTTGTACGAGATAAAACACAATCTCAAGAATTCTCTCGCCCAATCTTATCCTCCCGATTTATGTCGAAATGTAAGGATGTAAAAAGCACAAATCAAGCTAAAAAGCAATTAATGCTTAAAATGCCTGATTCCTGTGAAAACCATCGCGATTTCATGCTCATTTGCGGCCTGGATCGCCTCCTCATCACGTTTTGAACCGCCGGGCTGAATGATCGCCTTGACCCCGGCCTTGGCCGCAGCATCAACGCCGTCGCGCATGGGGAAGAACGCGTCGGATGCCAGACAGCTTCCTCTTGCCCGCTCTTTGGCTTTCATAGTTGCCAGAACAGCGGCATCTACACGAGAGGTCTGACCGCATCCTACTCCGACTGTCTGCTTGCCCTGCACTAACAATATCGCATTCGATTTGATATGCTTCACAACCTTAAACGCAAATAATAACGATTCAATTTGATCTTCTGTAGGCTGTACCTCTGTAACGATTTTCAGGTCCTCTTTTTTGACCTCATGGAGGTCAGGATCCATAGCCAGTAGTCCACCCTTTATGAAGCTGTACTGCAAGAACTTACCGGGATAACCTTTCAGAATCTGGGGCAGGCGAAGGATTCTTCGAGCTTTCTTCTTTTTCATTTTCTCCACCACACCCTCGTCATAATCCGGCGCAAGTATACACTCTACAAACTGAGTCTCATGCAGGCGCAGCGCGGTATCCATATCAACCGGCTTATTGAGCCCTATTATTGAGCCATAAGCGGAAATTGGGTCAGCATCCAGTGCCAGCCTGTATGCCTCCTCCAGACTATCCGCTTCTGCCGCGCCGCAGGGATTCTGGTGCTTGACCACAACAGCGAACGGCTTCTGGAAATCCATGACCATAGACAAGACCGCCTCGAGGTCGGTATAGTTATTGTATGACAAAGCTTTACCGGAGAGAACCTCCGCTTTCGTCAATGATGGCAGGGTCGTGCCGGGATCTTTATAGAGAGCCGCCTTCTGGTGCGGATTTTCACCGTAACGAAGGTCGTTGACTTTGGCTACATTGATATTTATTGAGGCGGGGAAATCCCCCTCGCTTTCGGTTTCGCCCATGCAATTGAAGTAATTCGAGATGGCATTATCATACTGTGATACGCGGCAGAATGCCTGACGGGCCAGGTTTTGACGTGTCCTGAAGGATATAGACCCTGTATTTTCCTCCAATTCATCCATAATATTGGCATATTGGGACGGATCAGTTACGATTGCTACGTACCGATAGGCCTTGGCGGCCGCCCGAAGCATGGTGGGTCCGCCTATATCGATATTTTCGATTATTTCTTCCTCGGAAACCCCTTTCTTCTGAACTGTCTGCTCGAAAGGGTAGAGGTTCAGGATGACCATATCAATTGCTTTATAGTTTTGTTCCTTCATCTCTTTGAGATGATCCTCATCATCCCGTTTATGCAGAAGTCCGGCGTGCACCGNNCTTGACCCGTCCTCCCAGAATCTCAGGGGCGCCGGTAAAGGACGATATGGGAATTACATGTATATCGTTTTCCTTCAGGACTTTCTTGGTTCCCCCGGTTGAAATTATTTCAACTCCCAAATCCTGAAGTTTGGTTGCGAATTCGACAATCCTTGTCTTGTCGGAAACTGAAATCAATACCCTCTTGATTTTAACCCAGTGGTCTTTCGCACCATCAGTCATAACATCAAATCCTTCTATTCAATCAGAAGCTCATAAGCTTCTTTGTATTTCTGGCTGGTTTTTTCTATTATATCATCCGGAATTTCCGGAGCAGGCGGTTTCTTGTTCCATCCCGCCTTGGTAAGATAGTCCCGAATAAACTGCTTATCGAAACTTTCCTGGCTGCGTCCCTTGGCATATTTGTATTTGGGCCAGAAACGAGAAGAATCAGGGGAGAGGACCTCGTCGATAAGAGTAAGTTCATCGCCGTCAAATCCGAACTCGAACTTTGTATCGGCAATGATAATCCCCCGTGATTCGGCATAGTTGCTGGCTTTCTCGAAGAGCTTTATCGATACCTCTTCGAGCCTTTGCACAAGATCCCGTCCCAGACTATCCGACATCTCCTGCTGGGAGATATTTTCGTCATGTCCGCTTTCGGCCTTGGTTGAGGGGGTGAACAGCGGCCTGGGAAATTTTTCGGATTCCTCCAGGTCATCAGGAAGCACAAATCCATGCAGAACCTTTTTGCTGTCCTTGGATTTGGCCTTCTGATATTCTTTCCACATCGAGCCGGTAATATAACCGCGGACAATACATTCGAAATCAATGCGCTTGCATTTTTTGACCAGCATGGAACGGTTTTTCAATATATCCGCATGTTTCTGGAGTTCGTGTGGGTATTCATCGATATTTGCAGTAATGAAATGGTTGGGAACGACATCACTGAGATAATCGAACCAGAAAACCGACATTTTTGTCAACACCTCGCCCTTTTGAGGGATCGGGTTGGGCAGAACCACATCAAATGCTGAGAGCCGGTCTGTGGCGACAACCAGAAGCTTGTCGCCGAGGTCATAAACATCACGTACCTTGCCGTCGGCAAATTTCGGAAATTCACTTATCTCTGTCCTGTAGACGGTTTGTAGAGTATCAGCCATTTAACTTAATTTCTCCTCTTGCGATTTTTGCGATTGTATCCGGATATAATTTATGTTCAGTTTCGAGCACTCTTTTTTGAAGCGTTTCGGGAGTATCATCCTCCTTGACCGGCACCTCCCATTGAGCCAGGATTTTCCCTTCGTCATATTTCTCATTAACCTGATGAACCGTAGCCCCGCTGGTTCTTTCGCCCGCCTCCAGCACCGCTTCATGAACATGCATGCCGTACATCCCCTTGCCGCCGTATTTGGGGAGAAGGGCGGGGTGTATATTGATAATCTTGAATTTCCTGACAATCTCGGAGGGTATTAATTTCATATATCCTGCCAGACAGATCAAATCGACCTCATACTCCTCCAGAAGGTTAACCATATAATCAGTATAGGCCTGATCATCCTCGAATTTCTTCCTCTGCCATATGACCGTGGGTATGTTGGCATTCTTTGCTCTTTCGACCGCGAAAGCGATTTTATTGTTGGAGACCATAAGGACGATACCGGCCGGGTAACCTTCATCCTTCGCAGCATCTATAATGGACTGCAAATCCGTACCTCCATGTGATGCGAACACTGCCAGCCTGAGCTTATCTGCCATCGAGTTTATCCTTCAGAATCTCATTTACCAGATGGGGATTTGCTTTTCCCTCCGTCTTAATCATTACCTGCCCGACAAAATATCCAAATAATTTATCTTGTCCATCAAAATATCTTTTTAAATTTTCGGGGTTCTCCCTAAATACTTGCTCTACAGCTTGTTCTATGACTTTTTTGTCTGTTATTTGTTCCAACCCATGAGCCTCAATAATCTCGCCCGGGGCTTTTCCGGAAGCGGCCATTTCGGCCACAATCTCTTTGGCAATTTTGCCCGAAATTGTCCCGTTTTCTATGCTTTTTATCAGATCAGCCACGTTTTTGGGAGGTATGTTCAATTCATCGGGGGAGATTTGCCTGTCCTTCATTATCTTCATGATCTCGGTCATAATCCAGTTAGAAGCCTGCTTGGGATTTCCGCATAGCCTGGCAGTTTCCTCAAAATAATTTGCCAGCTGTGGTGTGATGGTTAGAACTCCAGCATCATAAGGGGGGATTTTGTATTCCCGCACGAATCTATCTCTCTTCTCAAGCGGAAGTTCCGGAATTGTCTCTTTGATTTCTTCCAGCCAATCATCCTCCAGCTCAAGCGCCAGGAGATCAGGCTCGGGGAAATAGCGGTAGTCGGGAGATTCCTCTTTTGTACGCATTGTATCCGTGCGGCCCATGCTTTCATCCCATAGACGAGTCTCCTGCACCACAAAACCGCCTTCCTCCAGAAGATTGATCTGTCTGCTTATTTCATAGCTTAAAGCTCTTTCGACTCCCCGAATCGAATTCATATTCTTGACCTCAGTGCGGATGCCATATTCATGCTGCCCTTGCGGCCTGACCGAGACATTAGCATCGCACCTGAGCGCACCTTTTTCCATATCACCGCTCGAGATTTCGAGATACTGCACCAGCTGCCTGATGCGATACAGGAGAAGATAAGCTTCGTGTGCGTTTTTTATTACCGGCATGGTGACAATCTCCAGGAGGGGAGTGCCGCAGCGATTGAAATCTATGTTGCTGGAATCTTCCAGGTGAAATGATTTGCCCGCGTCCTCCTCCAGATGTATGCCCTGCAGCATGATTTCTTTCATGCCATCTTCTGTTTCAATTCGTATTGTTCCGCTCTTGCCCAGCGGTCTTTCATGCTGAGAAATCTGGTAGCCTTTGGGAAGGTCGGGATAGAAGTAATTCTTTCTCGCAAATAAGGAATTATTGTTTATATCGCCTCCAACCGCAAGAATGAACCTGCAGGCAAGCTCGACTGCCTTCTTGTTTAAGACAGGGAGTGCCCCGGGCATACCGAGACAAACCGGGCAGGTATTAGTATTGGGTTCGGCCTGGAATTCATTTTTGCAGACGCAGAATATTTTTGTCCTGGTCTGAAGCTGGACATGAATTTCCAGTCCTATGATTATCTCGTAATCTCTCATTGCTTCAAATTGTATCTAATTTCCTTTTCGAGATTGTATGCCAGATTCAGTACTTCATCCTCCCTGAACATCCTGCCGATAATCTGCAGGCCGATCGGCAGTCCTTTGTTGTCTTTGCCGCATGGTATCGAGATTGCAGGAAGACCGGCCAGGCTTGCAGAAACGGTGCAGATGTCCGACAGATACATCGAGAGAGGATCGTCGATCTTCTCCCCGAGCCTGAATGCTGTGGTGGGGGATGTTGGAGTAATAAGCATATCTACCTGTTTAAATGCCTTGTTAAAATCATCTCGTATTATCTCCCTGACTCTTGCTGCTTTAAGATAGTACTGATCATAATATCCGGTCGATAGGGAGTAGGTGCCCAGCATAATCCTGCGTTTAACTTCCGCACCGAAGCCTTCGCTTCTTGTATTTATATACATCTCAGCCAGGTCATCACTCTCAGCCGAACGACAGCCGTANNCAATGTCTGATGACCGAGTTCTTCAGCTTTTTCTATGGAGTACCTCACTGCCTTTAAAACCTCGCTATTGATTCCCCCGCTCATATATTCTCTGGGTATGCCGATCCGGAATTTTCTTTGATCCATGAGGGCTTCCAGAAAATCGGGACGTTCATAATTCGCAGATGTTGAATCGCGGGGATCATGCTTGTTGATGACCGAGAACAGGAGCGCGCAGTCCTCGACAGTTCGAGCCATGGGCCCGATCTGGTCGAATGATGATCCGAATGCCACCAGGCCGTAGCGCGAGACCGCTCCGTATGAGGGCTTCAGGCCCACGATCCCGCAGAATGAAGCCGGCTGCCTGACCGAGCCTCCGGTGTCGCTTCCCAGAGCCAGTGGCGCTATTCCCGAGGCGACCGCGCAGGCGGAGCCGCCGGACGATCCGCCGGGAACATAGTCAGGATTTATCGGATTTGGAACTTTGCCGAAATATGAGTATTCATTGGAGGACCCCATGCCGAATTCATCCATATTGGCCTTCCCGATAATAATTGCGTCCTCCTCCAGGAGGGACTCGATTACCCTGGCGTTATAGGATGGAATGAAATCCGCCAGGATATGCGATGCGCACGTCGTCCTCAGATCTTTAGTAATAATATTGTCTTTGATGACAATCGGCACGCCGGCCAGTTTTCCGGGAACAAGACCGGTGGCAATTTTTTGCCTGATGTTTTCTGCAGCTTGGGCTGCATAGCTGTCGGCAAAAGATACGATGCAGTTCAGACTGGAATTTTCTGCCTTTGCCTTCTCGAGGAAGTATTCGGCTATGCTATCGGCAGTAAATTCCCCTTTTATTATAGATGCCCTGATTTGGGCAGCACTCATACTCCCAAATTCCATGTACGGAACCTAAAGAATGGGCAGATAATTGTCAAGTTCGTACTGGGATACATGGGTACGGTACATATCCCATTCAGCCATCTTGTTGGCAATCAGAGTTTCGAATATATGCTCTCCCAGGGCCTCTTTCATAAGTTCATTCTGGCTGAATTCTCGCACCGCATTTTCCAGGGAGGATGGCAGTTCATCGATTTTCTTATTGTGCTTCTGTTCTTCTGTCATATGGAAAATATTTTCCTCGATCGGGGAGGGGAGGTCATATTTGTTTTTGATACCGTCCATGCCTGCCGCCATGATTACTGTAAAGGCCAGATAAGGATTGCAGGCCGGATCGGGCGAGCGTAGCTCGATACGGGTCGATTTCTCCTTGCCCACGCGATACATGGGTACCCGAACCAGCGATGAACGGTTGCGCCGTCCCCAGGAGATATAGCAGGGGGCTTCATATCCGGGTACCAGGCGTTTATAGGAATTGACCCATTGATTGGTCACAAGCGTTATTGCCTTTATATGGTGCAGCAGTCCTGCCATGAACGATTTAGCCAGTTCGGAAAGGTTGTACTCTCCCTCAGGAGAAAAGAAAAGATTCTTGTTTCCATTAAAAATCGACATATGGATATGCATCCCGGAACCATTTTCTCCGAATGCCGGCTTGGGCATAAAGGTCGCATGAAATCCTTCCTTCTGAGCGGTTTCCCTTACCACCATGCGGTAGAGCTGACAGAAATCGGCCATTACCAGCGCCTCCTGGTATTTGAGGTCGATTTCATGCTGGCTCGGCGCCACCTCATGATGTGAACATTCCACAGGCACTCCCAGGTTCTCCAGGTGACGGCAGGTTTTTTTTCTTAGGATGGTGCCTTCATCTATGGTGGAGTAATCGAAATAGCCGCCGGAATCCATGAAATCCACGCTGTGCCTGTTCTTGAAGTAGAAATACTCCAGCTCGGGGCCGAAATTAAAAGTGTAGCCCGCATTTGCTCCGAGGTCGATCATGCGTTTAAGGGCATTGCGCGGATCACCCTGATAAGGAGTGTCGTCGGGATT
>JAABVY010000217.1 GCA_011777135.1 Candidatus Zixiibacteriota bacterium
TAATCAGAAAAGAGGTGATGCTTATGTTTAAGCTTACCAATCTAATCGCGGTTTTATCTGCAATCCTGCTTCTGGCGGGATGCTCCGGGCAAAATAATCCCACAGGGGTCGCCGAGTCTGATACGAAAGACATCTCGAATGATGCCTGGGTCAAAATTCCGGCCCCGGCTCAGCTCGACTCTGCGTTTCTCTTTCTGACAGTATCGATGAATAATTCGCAGGCGGTTAAGGTTCACCGTATTACAGCTGGTTGGAATGAGGGGGATGTGACCTGGAACAGTTTTAATAATAGCTACGAAGAGCTGCCAGAAACCTCTTTCATTCCAGATTCCTATGGTGAGATGAAAATTGACATGACTTCTCTGACCGGTAAATGGCTCAGCGGTACCTATCCCAATCATGGATTGCTGCTGAGACAGGGATCATCAGTATCTCAATATCGCAGCAGCGAATTTTTGGACGCCGCCTCACGCCCAAGGTTGGAGATATTCGTCTCCACAACATCCGGGCCGCAATCATTTATTGTCAGGGAAACCGGACTGGGAGAGGCCGAGGATGCCTTTATCGGCGGTAATTTCCCGACCGGAAATAACGGTTCTGCCGACATGCTCATGGTCGGAAATACATTCGGCTACGAGCAGAATTCTCTCATTAAATTTAACTTTGTAGTTGATGAGGGAGATGAATACTGCTCCATTGGAGATCTGGTATGGGAGGACCTGAATTTCAACGGTCTTCAGGATCCGGGCGAATCCGGTCTTGCCGATGTCAGAGTCGATCTGTATACCTGTGACGGCCAATTGCTGGATGGCGCTCTGACAACGGCTGAAGGTTATTTCCTTTTCGATAGTCTCCAGCTTGGCGAATATTACCTGCTGTTCAATATCCCCTCCGACTATGTTTTCAGCATTCTTGACCAGGGCGGAAATGATGATATAGATAGCGATGCCGACCCATCAACAGGAGAGACTGTCTGTTTCGCCATAACCGCTGCAGGTGAATACACTGGATGGGATGCCGGATTCTATCTGCCGACTATAGACGATGATGATGAGGATGGCTGCACCCGGGGCATGGGCTACTGGAAAAATCTGTGCCGTAATCCAGGCAACAAGGTGCTCTCCAAGGATGTCAATGTCTTTCTACCCCTCTGGTTAGGCGCTGAAGGCGGCCAGAGCAGCGTCAGGGTTAGTACTGCCGATGAGGCCGAGAATGTCTTCACTTTTGAAGATNNTTGCAAAGCTCTACGCCCATCTATTAGCTGCAAAATTCAATGTGGCTGATGGAGCCAGCGCCGATGATATTTCACAGGAGCTGGCCGACGCCGACCAATTCCTGGCGCAATACGATTCCGATCATTGGCAGGAAATGGGAGAGGAAGAAAGAAGACTTATTTTAGCCTGGAAAGATGTATTTGAAGCGTTCAATGAAGGTGAAATTGGTCCGGGGGCATGCCCCGATGAGGAAGACCCGAGCGATATAGAACAGACTGGAGCCCACTAACCTGGGAAAGGAAAACAGGACCCGATACAAAAGGCGGAGATACATAATCTCCGCCTTTAATATTTACCGGTAGAGAAACGACTATTTCATATTCCTTTGAAGAAATACTCCATCCCTGAATTTAATGCGGCGGCAATTCTGGAAATGGTTGCGATAGACGGAGTGGTCTGGCCATGTTCAACCTGATAAATAAGGCTGGGTGAAAGCCCGGTCCGATTCGCGAGCTGCCTTAAGCTTAATTTCTTTTCCGAGCGCAGATCATGCACCCTTTGCGCAATAATGCTGGTAGCTTTCTGGTTCAAGTCTGTTATAAATCCATATTTCTTTATTGCCCCGTTTATCGTCTCAAGAAGCCTTTCATTTTCAAATGGTTTGGTGATAAAATCAAAGCAGCCGTATTTGAACGTCTCACGGGCTCGTTCAAACGTGGGAAAACCGGAGAGCATAATAACACATGAATCATTATCCTGCTCTTTGATATCTTGTAGAAGTTTCACACCGTCAATACCGGGCATGATGATATCAAGGATGATGATCTGATAGTTATTATTCTTGAGGTATGAAAGGGCTTGCCCGGGATTGGTTATAAAACTTACGCCGAAATCATGCTCCTCAAGAAATCTTTTTAGACATTGGCAAAATTCTTCTTCGTCGTCGATAATGAGTATATTGATCTTTCTCTTTGTCGTGTCTCTAATCATACCCTATTGCCCCATGCTATAGAATAAATAAATATCGCGGCACTTTTACCGGCTTTAAGTAGCTATTGTTTATATGAATTGTCAAGAAAATAATCTTATTTATGATGAAGTTCTATGTTAGAATGTTCATAATTCATCTATTATTTATGAGCAGCCTGGCGGTGATGATATTGGTTCAAAATGTATCCGCACAGAAGATGACTTGACATCCGGAAAGATAATGATAAATTTAGTTGGTCTTCTATATCCTTGAGAGTATGTGAAAAATGCTTCTATTGATATTGCTATTAATTCTATCTGCAGCACCTGCAATCGCAGTTGACAAGCTCGATGTACAGGACGATCGCGATTCCAGATTTTTGCCGTACAGTATCGATATTATAAAGCGTGGGACTAATACTGAATGCCGCAAAAAAGTATCCAGTCCGGTTCATCTTCTTTATTTGGAAGATAATGGGCGTAAGACGCTCCATCTTATGCGAGCATATAATCCGCCCATGAATAGAGATATCACCGGAAGCGTCGCCATAATACGTTACGGCGGCAAGACAGTAGTAGAAAATCCCACATTCATGTCCATCGAAGACATTGCAGTGTATTATGATAATGCTCTGAAGCATGACGCAATCATTTCGGCATGTTATCAGAATGACTCCGCTTTTCTGGAGAAGATCATCTTCCCGCCACGTCAAAGAGACACCTTATTTCTGGCCAGAGGAATCGACAGGACCGGCAATGATCAATGGGAGCCTGAGATCAGATTCATAGAGTCCGTTGACTATGACTACGACAATATAACCGAATTATTCATACATGTAAATCCGGTAAGAGATGAGGAGCCCCGGATTCTTTTCTGTATCGACCCGGTTAATTTCCGGGTAGAATGGTCGCTGCCTGTTGCCTCCAGCATGCGCAGGGGAAATCTGGTCAGCAGGAACGACTCGATAAATCCCGCAGTCATTTTCGGCACCTACTCGCCATCGCAGGGGGTGGTCGATGAGAACTTCTCGGATAGCTACGGTTACCTTACTATGGTTGATTCCAATGGCAGGATTCTATACCACAAACTGGCCTCGACAACATTCAATCCTACTCAGATCATAAGTTCGGAAACAGATTCACTTTTTTATGTTTCGCATTGCCTGGATTTTCTGGATCCCGCACTGGCAGATATGTCACTCAAGGCAAATTATAGTATTTCGGTAATTGATCGGAATTTTAATCTTCTTGGATCTACCAGCATTGATTATCCAATCACCTCGATATGGTTGTTTGATTATAACCATGACGGCAGCCGTGACCTGTATGTCAGGCTGCATAACGGCAGTATTTTGATCTTCGATTCAAGCCTCAAGCTATTGGCCCGCTCCGGAAAAACTTCCCTGGGGAATTTCCTGGGTGAGATGAAAATCTACGGTCAAAGGGATCCGGTTATGGTTTTCAGTGAATCCGGAATTACTATTTATACCGGTCACTTTAAAAAGCTCGCTCAATCGGGCATAAAATCCGGATATGGTTATTTCAAGCCTTCAATAGTCGGACCCGACAGTACCGTATATGAATTTATAGCCGGAGGAGGAAATGGATTTCTTGTGGCCGCCATCGAGCGTCGCGGCCTGGCCGACCTGATCAATATCTATGTGGCCGAATTCAGATATTATCTTCTGGCAGCCGCTTTCGGCCTGCTCTGTCTTCTGATCGCAATGCTGATATACCGAGGGCACATGAAGAGAAATCTGGTTCTGATCACAAAACAGAAGAATGAGATAGAGCAGACCCACAATCGTCTCCAGAAGGCCTTTGACGAGCTCGAGTCGGCTACTGAAACGATAGCACGTCAGAGAGAACGTGAGGCGGGCCTTGCACAATATCGTATAGCCTCCGCCCAGTTCAGGCATGAGATCAACAATGCCCTGGGGGCGGTAAAGCTGTTTGTCAGTAATGCGCTCCGCAAAGCATCAACTCATCGCGATGGTAATCGGATCGATGACAAATATCAGAAACTGTATCAGGATTTGTCCCAGCTCGTCGAGAAGCTTCCCGAAGCTGATCCCGAAAGCCATTCCGAGGTGATGAACGCTCTGGAGGACATTAGAAAATTCGATAAGAAGCTCCTTGACGGACTGCAGGATATTGTACTGAAGGGTGTGGACAGGGGATTGAAACTCTCCGAAAAACTGCGCCGCTATGAGAGGATTGACTATGATGAAACCGCTGAGCAGGTTGACCTGAAGACTGTGATTGAGGATGTACTCAAGGAGTACTCTGAAAAGACAAAGAAATTCGAGATCGAAACAGAGTTTGAAAACGGAACTTTAATCATCGGCAGCAAGGATCTGATTGCAATTCTTGTCGCAAATTTGTTGGAAAACTCGATAGATGCGATTCTCGAAAAAAATGGACAGGGAAAAGTCATAATTAAGACGTGGCGGGATAGCTCGGGNNAGAGAATTTTCCAGCCCTTCTACACCGAGAAACCCTCCAAAGGAAGCGGCCTTGGCCTCTCCATGGTCAAAAATATTGTGGATAAGTATCAGGGGGAGATAACAGTCGAGAGTGAAAGGGGAGAATACACCAAATTTATCCTTGTATTTCCGGCTTCCTGACGTATATTGGTCAAGGAACCTTTGTAAGCGTTCTTACAGATTTTAAAATAATAATTGGAACCGAAATGAGCTTGCCCGGAAATGACAACGGGGGGAATAACAACCCATCAGATAAGAGGACGATCCTGATTGTCGATGACAACAGCTTGATGCTGCAGACCCTGGATGCGATTTTGAATGAGGATTTTGATATCCTCTTCGCAAAGACAGGACAGGAATCGATTGATATCGTGAAGGCTAACAGGCAAATCAGTTGCATTTTGATGGATATCAGGCTTCCGGATATTTCAGGAATTATTGCCTCACGAGAAATCTATAAAATAAATCCCACTCTCCCCGTCGTTTTTCACACCGGCCATCCGGGCGAATATTATGAAAGTCATTTGATGGATGAGAAAAACGCCTATGGTTATGTTACCAAAGGTGACTCTATTTCCGAGCTGGTAGAGACAATCGATGGGGCCAGCAAATCCATGCAGTAAAGAGATACCTATCTCACTATAAATTCTATTGTGCTTGATCGTCCGAGATCGTCTACACACATCAACGTGTGATTGCCTTTAGATGGTTTATAGAATACTCTCTCATTTATCCCGCAGGTCGCAAAGAGACGGTCATCAAGAAACCAATAGATCTTTCTATTCCGCAGACCGGAGGACGCCTCGAACAGGATTTGCTGATATTCAGCGGGTATATTTTCGCTGATCTCAAAATGCGTGCCGTGCTCCGGCGAAATAATCTGCGGCGGTCCGTGAGCCAATATACCCGTACATTCGGGATGATGTTTGGGCAGTTTCACTGTGATGTTGTGATTTGATAGCCATCCAGAAAGCCTGACGGGCCAATCTTGCATGATTACTGTCTCCGGATTTCCAAGATGCTCGCAGGCGCGGCATAACTCGTAGCCCGTCTCTCTGTCCACTATAATAGCCTTATGAATATCACACCTGGTATTCTTTGTAATTCCCATGATATACAAGTCACTCACCAAATCCTGACAATAGTCATTCGGTGGCAGGCCGCTCTGAGCACAGACATAGCGTGTTCCTAAACCTGAAGGTTTTTCGAACCAGACATGCTCATGCCCCTGCATGATTTGGTTAAAAACAGCAAACATCAACGGCGCGGCCGATTCAACCCCCACAAGCCAGGGCGATCCTTCGCCTGAAAAATTCCCGGCCCAGACTGCAACTGTAAAATGCGGATTATATCCGATCGCCCAGGCGTCTCTCCGGCCGTAAGAGGTTCCTGTCTTCCATGCCACAGTTGGCAGGTCGCGTGTAAATTCCCACGATGCCTTAAGATTCGGCCTCTTCAGTTCAGATAATATCTGTGAAATCATATAGCATGCTTCCTCAGATAATAGATCGTACGATTTTTTAATATCGTTTTTCATGATCATTTTCAGGGGTCTGTAGATCCCCTTCCGTCCCAGGGCGGCATAGAGATTGGCCAGATCCGCAAGGGTTACCTCGCATGCTCCCAGTACAAGCGGCAGACCGTAGTGATAATATTTCCTGTCGAGGGTCGATATACCACCAGTCTGCAGGAATTCATAAAAATCTTGAATGCCAAGATCGGCTGTCAGGTTCACAGCGGGCACATTGAGTGACCTTATGAGCGCATCCGATGCCGTTACGATCCCGTTGTATTTCTCATCATAATTCTCCGGCGAATATCCGGAGTAGCTGACCGGTATATCATCGAGAATCGAGGCAGGAGTAATCAGGCCCTTCTCAAAACCGAGGGCATAGGCAAATGGCTTCAGCGCTGAGCCCGGCGATCTTGGCGCGAATGAGCCGTTGATCTGTCCCTGGTGCTTCTTGTCGTAAAAATCGGGCGAACCCACCATTGCCAGAAGTTCACTGCTATGATTGTCGATAACAACAATTGATAGATTATTTATGTCCTTGTCTTTCAATACGTTGGCGTAAGATAGAGTCAGCCGCTCACACAATGCCTGGATATCCATCCTGATTGTAGATCTTATTCCTCCTTGTCGTATCTCTGAACTTAGATCCGCTATCAAGGTCTGGCAGAAATGCGGTGCATATTCAGGTCGTTCTTTTCGTTCTGTCGGAATTTCCTCTTTCAAGGCATCAGTCAGGATCTTGCTGTCGATGATTCTTTGCTGGTGTAGTTGATGCAGTATCCTGTCCCGCCTGCCGCGGCACTTTTCGGGATTCAGATCAGGACGGTAATTATTGGGTGATGAAGGAATGCCGGCCAAAATGGCCGCCTCCGAATAGCTTAATTCATATGGTCTCTTGCCAAAATAGAAATATGCAGCCGTCCCCACTCCCTCGATATTGCCCCCGTATGGAATGAGGTTGAAATATATTTCCAGCAGTTCATTCTTGGAATAATGCATCTCGAGTTGCAAAGCTCTGAAAATCTCAATCAGCTTGCCGCCGATATTTCTGGATTTGGGCTCCATCATACGCGCGATTTGCATGGTAATAGTAGACCCCCCTCTGGCAATTGAACCGCTTTCCACGTTATCCACCATGGCAGTCAATAGCGATACGGGATTTACTCCCGGATGATATGGGAACCATCTATCCTCGGTATTGAGAACTGTTTTAACCAGCAGGGGAGAGATGCTGTCGAGCTCGACTGGAAGCCGCCAGAACTGATCAGGGGAGGCGAAGCAATTGAGAAGCCTGCCGTCACGGTCATAAATAAAATATGAGGATTGGCGCGACAGCTTTTCAGCCGGAAGCGGAAAGAAAACCAGATCAAACAGCAGTAAAAGAGCAGAACCCGAAACAGCTGTAATCAAAAATATCTTTAGAAATCTTCTGGAGAAATTTCTCATATTAGTTCTCAGCTGAAAAACTCAATCATCTGTCGGAACCTCTTACTATTAATGTGCCCGAGGATGCCGCGCCCGAAATAAGCGGATTGTACATGCATTCCGCAGCCACCGGGGGAATGCTGAACTGACCCGCAGATACCGCACGCAGGCTGTAATAATATTCGAATGACTCGCCGGGCTTTAGATTGGTGAAAAACAGCATACGGTCATCTCTTATGTCGGAATATGTCGCCTGTGAACTTTTTTCCGGAAGCCATGAGAGATTTGGTGTCGTTTTCAAACGCGGATTTTCAATTTCCAGACCGGCCGGAAGCATATCATTGATGACCACATTTTTCAGAGCATCATTTTCCGCCTCGGCCATGATATGGCAGATCACTTGCTCTCCCAGAGCCACATTCCGCAAATCAATCTCGACTCCATTGCTGTTCAGATACCTGCGGGTAATTTTAATACCCCGGGTATATTCCTCGGGCGCATAATCGGTCGGCACACCGCTCGACTGCCAGTAATAATAACATGTCCCCTTACCTGTAATTGAAATGCGCACGCTTTTATCATCAATATCGGTCAGAACTTTTTTGAAATCCTCAGTTGTTATCTGGTATGTTTGTCGGCCGACTCTGACAGTGCCTGTGAAATCAGGTTTCTCTTTTCCTCCGAAATACTTGCCAAGCGCCATCAGCGCAAATGCATTTTCCTGGGTGGTATACCATCTCCCGGCTTCCGCAGATTCCATCAAAGAATTTGCCAGCACTAAAGCGGACGGATTCTCAGGATCAACCTGTGTGAGCACATCGAGCATGATGGCGTTGCTGCGAACTCCGGAAGAGAAATTGCCCCCGGTTTCCGGCTCGAAAATGCGCGGCTGTATATCCGCTGGCAGGATCCTTAGTGCGGATTCCCTGTCACCGGAGGCGTCAAGCGCTCCCGCCAGCTGGAACCTGGAATAAGGGGGAAGCTCGGAAGTCTCGAGGCTTTTCAGGNNATCCAGCATGTCTGACTGCGCCAGAACGTAAGCGGCATATATCCTCTCCGGCGCTCCAACATTTACCGTCATTCTGCCATAAACATAATTTCTGAGATTGCCTGTAATTAAATCATAAATATCCTCGTCGATATAAAATCCATTTTTGCGCGCCTCGATTAAGAAATGAGAAGCATAGACAGAGGCCCAGGCGTTATAGTAATTTCCTTGTGGCCAGAAATTGAATGAACCATCATCGCGGATCATACCTGCCAGCTTGATAATCCCCTCCTGGATGAAATAGTTCGCCCCGCCTGATCCCATCAGTTCCGGCTGGACAAAGCGCACCAGCTCATCATAATAAAGAAGCGGAAAAAGGCTCGAGGTTGTCTGTTCCAGGCAGCCGTAGGGATAGCGCACAAGGAAGTTTATATTATCTGTAAACGCTACCGCGGTCAATGATGATGTCTGGACAACATATCTTGCGGTATTTTCGAACCATTTATCCGGAAGACTGAATTCAGCAGGATTATCCTCGGTAACCGTGCCGGAACCATTCTCGGTTTTAATCGGCTGGCCGGGACGATTGGGAAGTTCGAATTCTACCTTTGTGCTTGTCTCACCGTCGCTGGCAGTGATTGCAAAATCTAACTTGCCGGGCTCTATGCCGGCTTTGAACCTGAATACTGCTTTGCTTTCCGAATCATCGGGTATCTTTAGAGTATGTATTGCGGGCGAAAGCATTTCAACAGGACCATCGTAACTGAGCTCAATATCGATGTCCGCCATTTCTCCCGTACGATTGTAGACAGTCACCAGCCCTTCAATCACATCGTTCGGCGCCACAAATCTCGGGAACGCCTCCTGCAAGATGATCTTGTCCCTGACCGTTACATCC
>JAABVY010000179.1 GCA_011777135.1 Candidatus Zixiibacteriota bacterium
TCGGCACCCGTGAGGGCTGGCCGAATAATATGACCGATGATGAGGCCCGAATTATGGGAGAGCATTTTGTTTATCTGAAGAATCTGGTACTGGAGAGGAAGGTGGTTGCGGCAGGGCCTGTGATGGATCCGACTTTCGGGCTGATAATACTGAGTGTTAATTCAGAAGAGGAAGCGCGGGAGATCATGGAGAATGAACCATCGGTCGTTCAGGGAGTGCATATTTACGAGATGCAGCCCATGCACCTCTCACTGCTTGTGGATAATTACTCATCTGAGAAATATGCAGAGAATCCCACCGATCGGGTGATTCATCGTGAGGCCGTTGTCGAGGCCTCCCTCGATGAGGTCTGGGAAACCTGGACCACAACTGAAGGGGTGAAGACCTTTTTCTCTCCACATGCAAAGATCGATTTGCGAATAGGCGGGCCCTTTGAGATATATTTCGACACCGGCCAGCCCTTTGGCAGCCGCGGGAGCGAGGGCTGCGTGATCCTCAGCTATCTGCCGAAGAAGATGCTCTCGTTCAGCTGGAATGCCCCGCCCTCACTGGGCGAGATGAGGGATAGAAAGACACATGCGGTACTGCTTTTTGAGCAGCTGGATTCAGGTCGAGTCAAGGTCAGCTTCGATCATTTTGGATGGGGCGGGGGAGAGAAATGGGACGAAGTGTATGAGTATTTCGACAGGGCCTGGACCTATGTTTTCGGAAATTTTGAGAAACGGTTCAAAGAGGGGCCTTTGAAATGGGAATAAGATTATATTTGGTTTTAAGTAATATCAATTTTAATCGTGGAGGATGAAGTGAAAAGGGAGACAATGTTGGTTCTTCTATCATTTTTCGGGGTTTGTCTGCTGTTTTTGGGTTCCGTTATAGCTCAGGATCAGCCGACCGCAGAACAACAGGAAGACATGGAAGCTTATTTCCAGAAGGTTGCCGAACCCGGACCGGAACATCAAAGGCTGGCAAGTCTGGAGGGCGCCTGGAGCCAGAAGATAACTCTCTGGCCGGCACCGGATGCTGATCCTATGGTTTTTGAGGGGACCACTGAAAACAAGATGATCCTGGGCGGGAGATTTCTGCAGTGCAATAGCGAAAGCGGGGAAGGGGATATGCATACAAAGAGCCTGACCATCTATGGTTATGACAACCGCTTTGCTGAGTACACCACAGTGGGTTTCGATACCTGGGGGACATATTTTGTTACAGCCCAGGGCCCGATGCAGGAAGATGGCAAGACTGTNNCGAGCAGGAATACGACATGGTTCTCAGATTTGTGGACCAGGATACTTTTACGACAGAGATAATTTTCTACAATCCGGAGATGACCGGCGGAGAAGAGCAGTTTAAGATGCTGGAGGTGGTAAATGCGAGAGTAAAGTAGAATCGAGTCGGCATGCTGGAAAAAATTCAGTTATGAACTGCTAATGGATGCTGACTATGTGCAATTTTCTTGGTTGTATGAACTAAAGGAAAGGGAGAAACGATTCAGGAGGGTTGGGTACGTCTACGTCTCATTCTGGAGAGCCAGAATGCTATAATGATGATAACCCAAATCGGCAGAAGGATTGAGACTACCGAGATTGCATGTTTGTCGATTAAACCACTGGGGGTGGGCAGGAGGCCGAGCCTGAACTCATCGCGGGTAACAGTCTGGGTAACTGATCCTTCATCATAGAAACCGGCCTGGGCCAGTGGATCATTCGGATCGATTTCCGCTTCAACTTTCTCGACAACCTGATATTTTGTGTAGTAGTCGCCGCCCGTTGCCTGCCATGTGATCAATACCGCACCTGAAATTACAATCGCGGCTACCAAAATTATTTTTGTTGTCTTGCTCATTTTATTTCTCTGTTTCTTTTTTGAAAAAACCGGCAGGTTTTCAGACCTGCCGGAATTAATTTTATATTAGTCTCTCATTACTTTCCTGATGTCGAGACCATCTCGGGAGCTTCCGATTTTGTGCTGCCCATAATACTTATGTCGACTGCGATGGTCTCTCCAACCTTCGCGCCGATAATTTGTGCATTGGCAGGTCCGGTGATTCCGAAATCTGCAAGGGCCACATCAAAAGAAGTCCGTACTGCAAGAATATCGCCGGGAAGCCTGTTTTTCGTCATCTCGCTCTCAGCCAGGTAAGTGATTCTGCCCGGTACGGAGACCGATTTAGTTTTGCCATTTATAGTCAGGTTTCCGTGAGCGACCACATCATAAGTAACAGCCGCATCAGTCTCTTTGATCAATTTTACATCAGTAACTTTTTCTATTTTAAAAGTAATATGGGGATTAGCTTCGGCATTCATCCAGTCGGCACTTCGAAGATGCTCGTCACGAAGCGGGATCCCGGTATTCAGGCTGGCCACAGTAACCACCAGTTCGCCGCTGCCGCCCATCTCGGGATTTTCTGGATTGAACATCAGATGTCCCTTGACATCATTTGTTGTCCCAACTATATCTTCCAGCGGTGCGGTGCTCTCAAAAGTAACAGCATTTCTTCCGACTGGATCATTAACATAAAAAACCTTGCCTTCCATCTCGCCGGTTTTACCCTGGGCGAAGATGGAGGTTGTCAGCAGCAAAACCGCTGTCAAACCCATCATAAAAATCTTAAATGTTTTCATCAGGTCTCTCCTTTTTTTGTTATTCGAATTGCTTAAATTTCATTTTTATCGCGGCTCAAAAGCTTTTGCTCTCAAGCTCTCATCGGTTATCGAGATAGTAAACAGTAATTAGACAAATATTGTTCACTTTTTTGTAAAGATTTGAGTTAAATCGTCATAAGTTATTACAATAGTTTACATTAACATTGCTCGGCAAGAAATAGCGGGGTCGATTTCTTTGAATTGTCGAGGAAAAGAGAAATTTCGAAGCTGGAGATTCCACTTAGATCTGAAAAAATTGATTCCGGTGGATTACTGCTCATCATCGAATGTCTTATGGCGAACGATTTCCCCCCGGCAGGTGTAGATGACGTCTTCGGCAATATTAGTGGCAAGGTCGGCGATACGCTCCAGGTTCTTGGATACTGCACGCAGATAGATCATTGCGTCCAGTGAGCTCATGTCCTTTTTGATATTGTTCTTTACATAGTCATAGATCATGCGGTTCAAATGGTCGACCTCATCATCGTCAACTCTGACCTCCTGAGCCAGGTCATCATCCAGATTTACCAGAGCATCAAGGCTGTTTTTCAGCATTGCCTGAGTCTTGTCCGTGATAGCCGGAAATTCCGGCGGCATATCAATGCGATTCAGGTTTGACATCCTGACGGCCAACTCCGCGATATTGGAGGCCAGATCGCCGATGCGCTCGAGGTCGTTGTTGATTTTCAGAACAGCCACAATAAAACGCAGGTCAATGGCCACAGGCTGGTGGAGGGCCAGGATTTTAAGACAGTCTTCCTCGATTTCAACTTCCATCCTGTCGATCTCGAGATCGGCCTCAATAATGGTTTTAGCCAGATCGGGATTTCTGTCTGTAACCGCTTTAACCGCCTGCCATGCACGTTCCTCGACAATTGCGCCGAGTGAGAGTATGGACTTCTTCAGGTTCGTGATTTCTCGCTGTAAGTGAACAGACATTTTATTTTCCTGTTAGCCGAAACGGCCGGTTATATAATCTTCGGTTTGTTTGTTGACGGGATTGGTGAAAATCTGCTTGGTGCCGCCGAATTCAATCAACTTACCTTCAAAGAAGAATGCCGTCCAGTCCGAAATTCTTCCCGCCTGCTGCATATTATGTGTTACAATTATAATTGTAAAATCCTTTTTCAGTTCCAGGATCAAATCCTCGATATGTGCCGTTGACTTTGGATCGAGGGCAGAGGCCGGCTCATCAAGGAGCAATATCTCGGGGTCAACGGCGAGCGCCCTGGCGATACACAGCCGCTGCTGCTGTCCGCCGGACAGATCGAGAGCATTTTTATCCAGGCGATCCTTGACTTCATCCCAAATTGCTGCACGCTTGAGGCTCCGCTCCACTATTTCGGTCAGCTTCACCTTGTCCTTGATCCCATGAATCCGGGGGCCATAGGCGACATTGTCGAATATCGATTTTGGAAACGGATTCGATTTCTGGAACACCATCCCGATCTTCCTTCGCAACGATACAACATCCATACCGCTTTTATAAATATCCTGGCCATCGATTATCACGGTACCAGTTACTCGTGTTCCATGGATAATATCATTCATCCTGTTGAGCGTCCTGAGAAATGTGGACTTGCCGCAGCCCGAGGGACCAATCAGGGCTGTTACCTGGCGGACAGGAATGTCCATGGAAATGTCGAATAGCGCCTGGACTGTATCATAGTAGAAGCTGAGGTCCTTAACCTCAACGATTACATCCTTATGATCAATATTTTTTCCGGAAGCTACCATTTTGTCTTCTTCCTGTAACGGGAGCGGATCAAGATCGCCACCATATTTACCGCCAGAACCAGGAATAGAAGAACCAGTGCCGTGCCGTACTGCATCGGCCTGACCGCCTCCGCGTTCGGATGCTGAGTGGCCAGAACGAAAAGATGATAAGGCAGGGCCATGACCTGGTCGAAGATCGACGACGGCAGCTTGGGCAGATAAAAAGCTGCCACGGTTAGAAGAATCGGCGCTGTCTCGCCCGCTGCCCGGCCTATGCCCAGGATTGACCCGGTCAGCATGCCGGGCACCGCGTAGGGCAGTACGTTTTTGTAAATTGTTTCCCATTTTGTTGCTCCGAGTGCAAGACTTCCTTCTCTCAATGACTGCGGAACCGCATGCAGGGCCTCCTCGCTGGCCACAATTATGGTCGGCAGGATCATGCATGCCAGTGTCAAGCTGCCGGCTATAACCGAGGCCCCGAATTGAAAGAATAATACGAAAAGCCCCAGTCCAAAAAGCCCGAATACGATAGAGGGTACACCAGCCAGGGTCACAATTGCCAGACGGATCATGCGTGTAAACCTGCCTTGCCTGGCATATTCCGAAAGATAAACAGCACTGGCCATGCCCAATGGCAGCGCTACTGCGATTGTGCCGACTACAAGGCAAAAAGTTCCGACTATAGCGGGCCATATACCTCCCTCGGCGCCACTTTTTCGCGGATATTCAAATAAAAATTCAGGGCTGATAGCACCGATTCCGTTCCAGACAATATCCAGTATGATATAGGCGATTATCACAACGATGAAATATGTGAATCCTCTCATCAGCCAGTATATGAATGTCTCGGAACGTCGATTTCTCACTGCCTGCCTCCATACTTGCTGAAGACCTTCTGCGCAATCATATTCAGGCCGAAAGTTATTATTAACAGCACAATTCCAACCCAGAAGAGTGCCCTGTAATGGTCGCTGCCGAATGGAACCTCGCCCATCTCGGCTGCAATCGTAGCTGTCATGGTGCGTACCGATTCGAAAGGCGAGAGAGTGAGTATCGCCGCATTTCCCGTAACCATCAGGACCGCCATAGTCTCGCCGATCACACGGCCCATGCCCAGCATAACCGCTGCAGTTATACCTGAGATTGAAGCCGGTACGGTAACTTTCCAGATCGTCTGTAATTTGCTGGCGCCGACGGCATAGGAGGCCTCTTTGTATGTCGAAGGTACACTATTTATGGCATCTTCAGAAATCGAGATAATGGTAGGGATGGCCATCAGGGCCAGGAGCAGCGCTCCTGTGAGGGCGGTCAGGCCCGATTGTAGCCCAAAGACTGCTTTAAGGAATGGAGCAAGTACGATCAATCCGAAAAAGCCGATTACGACCGAGGGAATGCCGGCGAGAAGCTCTATGAACGGCTTCAGAAATTCGCGTTCGGATTTTCTGGAAACCTCTGATATATATACTGCTCCTATCACGCCAAATGGTATCGCAATTATAGTGGCAAGTATTGTGACAAGGAATGAGCCTGTGATCAGCGGCGCCAATCCATAGGATTCCTGCTGAAAAGAAACCGGCCTCCAGGATGTGTCGAATAGTTTTGATATGCCCGGATCCTTAATGAATGGTATAGCTTCCTTAAAGAGAAAAAGGAAGATTAAAAGAACGATCAGAATCGCCGTAGACGAGGCTCCTGTAAATATGAGCTTTGCCGCTTTTTCTTTCCAGGCTTTATTCTTCATCTAATTAACAGGTACGTAACCCGTCTCCTTGACGATTTGCTGACCCTCCACAGACATGCAGTAGTTTACAAAATCTGCGATGATCCCTGCAGCCTCACCGTTTGTATATAAATGCAGGGGCCGTGCGATCGAATAAGTGCCATCCAGAACAGTCTCAACGGAGGGATAAACAGCTTCAGCCTCGGCAGTTTCTTTTACACCGATAACTTTTATTCTGTCAGCGGCTTCATCGGCATAACCGAGGCCGACATAGCCAATGGCCCATTTATCTTCAGCTGTGGACTGGATGATCGATGAGGTGGCAGGCATTAGCCTGGCCTGATCGGTATAATCTTCTTTATCCAGTACATGCTCCTGAAAGAACACATAAGTTCCCGAGCTTGATTCTCTTGAAAGCACGAGGATCGGCTCATCCGGGCCGCCGACCTGACTCCAGTTGGTGTATGCTCCGGTGTAGATCTTCTTAAGTTGCTCAAGCGAAAGCTCGGAAATGGGATTTTCAGGATTGACGCACACCGCAATACCGTCCAGGGCCACGACATACTCAACAGGCTGAATGCCTGCTTCTTTTGCAAGTTCCATCTCTTTTGGCTTAATCTCTCTGGAGGCTGCGCAAATATCGGTCGTACCATTTATAAGTGCGGCTATGCCGGTTCCTGAACCGCCTCCGGTTACTGCTACATCAATGCCTTCATGGGCATTAATGAATTGTTCCGCCCAGCTGCTCACCAGATGGACCATGGTATCAGATCCTTTGATGTTTATGCTGCCAGTTTCTTCTTCAGGAACTTCTTCTTCACCGCCCCCGCATGCGCTTATGAGCATCATGCTCATTAACGCCAATAACATTAGCATCAGGTGCGCACTTTTTTTCATGTTTCCCAAAAACACTGTCGGGCTCCTTTCCCCATTGGTATAAAGATTTAAATCTCATGATCTTATTCATTATATGTTAGGAATATATTAGCATTGTGTTATGTGTTCGTTAGAGCTCCTGATCAAGTATTCATAACTGATTGTATTTCAATCTGATATTTAATTTTGTCAATTCTAACATTTCTCTAAATATAATTTACTCAACCACCGGCAAATGTATTGAGAATGTGCTCCCTTTTCCGGGGATGCTTTCGACTTTGGGATAGCCGCCATGAGCCTGGGAGATATGCTTGACTATTGCGAGCCCGAGCCCGGTTCCCCCCAGTTTTCTGCTGCGGGCTTTGTCTACGAGATAGAAACGTTCAAACAGCCGGGGGAGATGCTCTCTGGCAATCCCTGAGCCCCTGTCAGTAACCCTTATAACGACCTCGCCATTTTCTCGGGCTCCGCTTACCCCAATCACGCTTTCCGGCTCGCTATATTTAATGGCGTTATCGATGAGATTTATGATGGCCTGCTCCAGGAGGGGAGCATTGATTTTGGCACGTATATCTTCGGGACAGCTAATTTTTATACGGATATTTGATTCCTGAGCTTTCAACTCGCAGACCTGAATAGCAGATTTGAGGACCGCATTCAAGGGCTCGAGCCTTAGTGAAATCTTGGTTCGCCCGTAATCCTGTTCCATACGTGAGAGTGTCAGTAAGTCCTCGATTATGGCATGCAGGCGGTCTGCCTGACGGGAGATCACCTCCAGAAAGCGTTTCGCACTTTCAGGCTCATTCACGGCTCCTTCAAGCAGTGTTTCCACAAAACCCTTTATGGAGGTTACCGGTGTTTTAAGCTCATGAGATACATTGGCGACAAAGTCTCTTCGAACCGCTTCCAGCCTGTGCAGGCGGGTTACATCATTTAAGACCACCAGCGCTCCAATGCTGTGCCCATGAGCATCGCGGAGCACGGTTCCATGGACCTGAATATACTTCTCACCTGCGTCCCGCAATACAATTTCTTCTTCCGCCGATTCGCGTGTGGCAAGAACCCGCGCGACGAATCTCTGCAGGTCAATATTGCGCACAACCTCGTGCAGGGTTTTACCCTCCGAACTTTCGGCACTTATTCCCAGCAGTTCCCGAGCCGCGCGGTTATGGCCGATGACTCGCTCATCCATATCCACAGCCAGCACACCCTCGACCATGCTTGCCAGCACAGCTTCCTGCTCGTTGCGCTGTCTTATGATGGCTTTAATGCGCGTGTCGAGCTCCTCTGCCATCTGGTTCATCGAGTCGGCCAGCATTCCGAATTCAAGAGAATCATAGACGGGAATTTTCTGCGAAAAATCGCCTGTTGCAAACCTGACCGCACCCCTGCGAATCTCCTCCAGGGGAACGCTGATTCTCCTGGACATATATAAACTGACAAGAATCATAATTCCGGCAATTACTAAACCACCGATAATGATCTTGGTGTTAATTGACCAGAGTGCATCACCGATTGAAGCGAGAGATATAGATGTTCGGATGGAGGCAGTTCTGCCTTCCGGAAGATTCATGGGTAGAGCAACATAAAGCATATCCTGCTTCAGGGTATGGCTGTACCTGATTGATGAACCGGCACCCTCATTTTTGGCCTCTATCACTTCCGGCCTGTCATTGTGATTATCCATAGTAGCCGGATCTTCTTCTGTGTCGCCCAGTACCTTTCCTGATGGAGCTATCACTGTAATTCTGGTGGATGATTTGTTCCCGAGCGCCTTGCATATCGAATCAATTGTAGCGGATTCTGTGTCTATGACAAGCTGACTGAATTTATCTTTGATTAGATAGGTTCGCGCAATAAGGTCATATTTGCTCTGATTAATGAAAAATGATTTGTAAGAGGCCGAGGCGAACCATGTTACCGCTATGAGTGAGATCAGCACCATTATTATGAAAGTTGGAAATAATTGCCAGAAAAGGCGCTTGCGCCGCATTTATTGCTCCTTGAAACGATATCCGACTCCGCGCACGGTCTCAATATACCTGGCTGCTTTGCCGAGTTTTTTACGTAGCCCGACAATCTGCACATCGACCGAACGGTCTGTTACCGGGTAATCCTCACCATGCAGGGCATCTACAATCTGGTATCGTGTAAAGACCCATCCGGGCCTGCTGGCCAGAAGGTAGAGCAGGCGGAATTCGCTGGAAGTCAAATCGATCTGCTTGCCATCGATTCTCACCTCGTGTCTGCCGGGATGAATAGTGATGCCGTAAATCTTGATAGATGCATCTTCGTCTATTGGTTCAGCCTGCGCGCGTCTTAAGACTGCACGGATTCTCGCCACCAGTACCTTAGGACTGAATGGTTTTGTTATATAATCGTCGGCGCCGAGCTCCAGCCCGGTTACTATATCAGCTTCCTCGCCCTTGGCCGTAAGCATTACGATCGGAATGCTCTGAGAAGCGGGATTATTATGTATGCGGCGGCAGACCTCGAAACCGTCAGCCCCGGGAAGCATCAAATCAAGAAGAATCAAATCGGGCGGATCGGACGCGACCGTCTCGATGGCATCTTCTCCGGAGGCTGAGGTTGTAACGTGGTATCCCTCCCTGGATAGATTATACTTGATCAATTCAAGTATGTCTTCTTCGTCCTCGACAACATGGATGTGTTCTTTTGGCATTTTACTCTCCGATTAAAACTCAAATTTCTCTACAAGTGAAACACTAATATTGTTAGAATACGGTTAGCGTAAAGTGAGAAATTCATTTGCAGATTCATATTTTGAGTTTCATCATTTATTTGTTATGCCAGAACTTTTATATCTCCAAGATTTCCAAATATTATGCTGTCAATAGCTCAATATTGAATGGGCCTAACCAAATATTAACAACATAAATATTGAAAATCCATAAGATTTTTTGATTTCTGGAGGGTTTGGTGACGCTGATCAGTTTTTTCGAATTTCTCTCAATACCGACCTGAGGTTGGTCATCTCTTCTACATATATAGCTCTGACTTCCTCAAGGATCTCGGAGTACGAGCCGGCTGCCGCCCCCCCCACTATTATCTTAATATCCTTTCCGAGAAATTTCCGGATTTTCTGTAGTTCCGCTGATACTCGAGGATCATCATAGGGATATACAATACTGAGAGCTATCGCAATCGAGTTTTTCTTTCTGGAAGCCCCCGCGATTTCCTCAGCCGTGAGATTCGGTCCGAGATAGGTGACATTCCAGCCATCCGAGGCGGAGATGGCCGCAGCGACAAGTGCGCCATTTTCATGGGCCTGTCCGACCGGGGTGGTTACGGTTATATGAGGAGCATTTCCTTTTTGCAGATGTGCGCTCAGCAGATTTCCGACGAATGTCCTGATTACGGCCGAGGCCATGTGCTCCTGCGCGGTGCGGATTGTACCCTTCTCCCATAGATCACCTATCTTGTGAAGCAGTGGTATCAGGAGCTTCTCGATCATGGCCAGTTCACCAAGATCGATCATCGCTTCATTCATGACCTTTTCGAGATCATTGTTTTCGAAATTGAGAATCGCATTGAGGCTGTTTTCGAGGTAACCTGAAGCCTCGAGGTTCTCGATCTCCAGGGTTTCCTTGTCGATAGATTGCGGTATAGTATGGGCAACATCTTTCAACAGCTCGCGAAGCTTATCGATAGAATAATCGGCAATTTCGCCTATTCTGTACCCGGCTTCTGTTGCTAGCCTTAGTAGTATAAGCTTCTGGATATCCTCATCGGAATACAGCCTTCTTCTGGTTTCTGAGCGGCTGGGTGTTACAGCATTGTAGCGCTTTTCCCAGGCACGTATCGTATGGGCGGTTAATCCGCTGCGCCGAGCTACCACCCTAATTGGATGTAGATTCCCTTCAGCCATATCTACAATATAAAGATTTGTTTAATGTCTGTCATCAAGATGTTTACATTAATTACATAATTTTTCGGTATAATCAATCAAATTTCTAAATTCTAAATTCAAATAAAATTTGAATTAGACCATCCAAGTTCAGGCTACAGGATTTCATTGATAACATATCAGATTGCATAACCTGCTGCCCGGCAATGAAAAGAGTCGATAAAGAAAGGCGAGTTGCGCATGATGAAGCATAAAATCGAGAGAATTTGATAAAAATTTAGACAATTCATGGAACAATGCTGAACTATCCTCGGTTTATGCCATTAGAAATTAGACAATAGCAATACAATAGGTGAATGCAAAAAAGAGAAGAGAAGTGATAATTAGAATTAAATCAATAAACTCTAATCCCTTTAAGGAGGAAAACATTATGAAAAAGACAGTTTTAACCTCAATGCTATTTGCGTTTATTTTCGCAATCTCCTTTGGTTTTTCGAATACCGCACTTGCAGACAATTGCGCTACCAAGAGCACATCGAAGACCGAAAAGTCAAAAGATATCGTTGAAACAGCTATGGCTGCTGATGGCTTCAATACATTAGTTACTGCACTGAAGGCTGCCGATCTGGTCGAGGCGTTGAAAGGCGAAGGACCGTTTACAGTCTTTGCGCCGACCGACGAAGCCTTTGCTAAGCTTCCTGAGGGCACAATTCCCGCCCTTCTGAAAGACAAAGAAAAGTTGACATCAATCCTTACTTATCATGTGGTTTCCGGCAAGGTCATGGCCGCAGATGTGGTAAAGCTGAAGTCAGCCGAGACTCTCAATGGTCAGAGTGTGGCTGTCAAAGTTGACGGTAAGAAAGTCATGGTCGATAATGCCGAGGTTATCATGACTGATATAGTCACCAGCAATGGTGTTATTCATGTGATCAATGAAGTTATTCTTCCCCGGGAGGAAGTCAAGAGGAGCGAGTACTAGTTTTCATATAGATTAAAGACGGGTTTGCAGCGGAGCACAAACATCAAGGATTTGCACCGTGGGCCTCCGCTGCCTTCCCCCATTTAAACGAAATAAAGATAATGAAAAAGAAAAAGAGGATGACAAAATATTCAGGGATGGATAAACAGGAGAAAAAATAATGAAAAGATTTTTAACAGTAATGATGTTCGTTTTTGTGCTCTTCACAGCACAGCTTTCAGCCGACGATAATGCTCGTCTGCAGATCATTCACAACTCGGCCGATCCGGCCGCAGCAGTGGTTGATATATATGTAAATGAGTCTTTATTCCAGCCGAATTTCGAGTTTCGTTCGGCAACCCCGTTTCTTGATGTTCCCTCCGGGGTTACATTAAATATTGGTGTTGCACCGGGCGGAAGCAGCGGCCCTGGAGATATAATTGCGACCATTCCGGTTTCTCTGGAAGAGGAAGAGACCTATATCGCGATTGCAAATGGCGTACTTGATCCAAACGCATTTGCAGCTAATCCGGATGGTGTATCTACAGCATTTGATCTCTTTATTAGAAAGAACGCAAGGGAAGAAGCCCGCTGGAGCAGTTTTGTGGATTTTACTGCTTTTCATGGATCCACCGATGCACCCACAGTAAATATCAATATTCGCGGATCATTTTTTGGTCCGACTATAAATGATCTCACTTATGGTGAATTTTCATGGTACAGGACTGTCTGGCCGAAAAAGTATATTCTCGATATTACCCCGGGTAATGACAATTCCACGGTTGTGGCTTCATTTGAAGCCGACCTTTCCGGCCTGCGCGGGGGAGCCGCCACTGTTTTTGCTTCCGGATTCTTTGATCCGTCAATGAATCAGGGCGGCCCGGCGTTTGGGCTTTATGTGGCCCTTGCCGATGGTACAGTAATCGAGTTGCCGTCGGAGCAGAAGCTTGCCAAAATCCAGATTATTCATAATGCAGCAGATCCGGCCGCATCGTTGGTAGATATATATATTAATGATGTTCTGACGCTGCCCGATTTCGCCTTTAGAACCGCTACCCCGTTTTTGGAAGTACCGGCTGAGGTTGAGTTGAATGTCGGCGTTGCTCCGGCCGGTAGTGACGGTCCGGAAGATATTATTGCATCATTCCCGTTTACGCTTGCAAACAATCAGACTTATGTGGCCATCGCCAATGGCGTCCTGAATCCCGGCGATTTCGCCGATAATCCTGATGGAATTTCGATTGGTTTT
>JAABVY010000319.1:0-8687 GCA_011777135.1 Candidatus Zixiibacteriota bacterium
ATCGACATTTTTCATGGGAACAAGTTTTTCTACCGGGGATAGGATTTTGAGATCGAGACTTTCCAGCAGTGGCGCCCATATAGTAAATTCACATTTATTAGCGCCATCATAGTATGCGCCGATCTTCATCCCTGAACTCTCCCTTTTTTTGTAATTTCGCACTCCTGCCGCAGACAGGTTCTTATTGCTCAAATTCCTTTTTGAATACGACCACGCTCAGGGGCGGAAGATTGATCGAAAGTGAATCGTAATGGCCATGGTTTGCAATCGGCAGTGTATTGGCTCCGCCATAATTCCCCTGCCCGCTTCCGCCATAAATTTCAGCATCGCTATTCAAGACTTCTTTCCAGTAGCCGCTTTCGGGCACACCCACCTTGTAATTGTCCCGCGGTACCGGAGTCAAATTACAGATTACAATTATAACATCTTTTGAGCTTTTGCCAAGTCTCATGTATGAAATCACGCTCTGCTGCCAGTCGCCGAAATCGATCCATTGAAAACCTTCATTTGCAAAGTCGAGTTCAAAAAGTGTCGGCTCATTCCTATAAAAGTTGTTCAAATCTCGAACCCAGTTCTGCATGCCCCTATGCAATGGATACTCCGTCAAATGCCAATCAAGGCTTGTATCATGATTCCATTCATTCCACTGCCCGAACTCAGCCCCCATAAAGATCAGCTTCTTTCCCGGATGAGTGAACATATATCCAAACAGAGCACGTAAGTTAGCGAATTTCTGCCAGTCGTCTCCGGGCATCTTGTTCAAAAGTGAACCTTTGCCGTGTACAACCTCATCATGGGATAATGGCAGCACGAAGTTTTCGAAAAATGAATACCAGATGCTGAACGAAAGCTGATTATGATGATATTTTCGATGTACCGGTTCTTTGGAAAAATAGTCAAGAGTGTCATGCATCCAGCCCATATTCCATTTCATGCCAAAGCCAAGGCCGCCCAGGTAAGTGGGACGGGAGACCATCGGCCAGGCGGTCGATTCCTCGGCTATGGTCTGAACATCAGGATATTCTCTGTACACCATTTCATTGAACTGCCGGAGGAAATTGATCGCTTCGATATTCTCACGTCCACCGTATTCGTTGGGTATCCACTCTCCTTCTTTACGGGAATAGTCCAGATAGAGCATGGACGCCACCGCATCCACCCTGAATCCGTCTATATGATACTGATCCAGCCAAAACATCGCGCTGGATAGCAGGAAATTCCTGACCTCGCTGCGGCCATAATTGTATATATAGCTTTGCCAGTCAGGGTGAAAGCCTTTGCGTGGGTCTTCATGCTCAAATAAATGCGTGCCGTCAAAATAAACCAGTCCGTGGTTGTCGGACGGAAAGTGTGAGGGCACCCAGTCCAGAATTACTCCGATGTCATGGCTATGCAGATAGTCCACAAAATACATGAAATCCTGTGGGCTGCCGAAACGGCTGGTAGGCGAAAAATATCCGGCAGTCTGATAGCCCCATGATCCGTAAAATGGATGCTCCATAATGGGCAGAAGTTCCACATGTGTGAAGCCCATCTCTTTTACATATTCGGCCAGTTCATGGACAATTTCACGGTAATTCAAGTAGCGGTTATTTTCCTCGGCCTTACGGCGCCATGATCCCAGGTGCACCTCATAAATGGAAATCGGGCCGTCAAGTTTGCTGCGATCACCTCTGGTTCTCATCCATCCTTCATCATGCCATTTGTATTCAAGGTCCCAGACCTGAGAGGCAGTCTTTGGCGAGAGTTCCCATGAGATCGCAAAGGGATCGCCTTTATCGACCTCGTAATTATTGTATTTTGATTTTATATGAAATTTATACAATTGGCCTTTTCGGGCATCCGGAACAAATCCTTCCCATATCCCGGAGCCATCCCATCTGACCGCCAGAGGATGTGATAATGGATTCCAGTCATTGAAATCGCCCATCACAGTCACTTCCTGCGCATTGGGAGCAAATACTGAAAATAGCGTACCCTCCTCGCCATCAACTTCAATTCTGTGGGCCCCCAACTTTTCATATATCCTGTAATGGTTTCCCTGCCTGAAAAGATAAACATCATATTCACTTAAAAGGCTGGGGCCATGTATAACATTCGATTTTTTATCTACATGTTCAGCCATACAAATTCTCCTCTTCCAATGATATCATAAAATTAAGTAACTAACAGATATTCAATGCCTCGGATTGGAATTGTTATCCAATCAGGCCTGTGATTGAGCTCGTAGCCGAGCTCATAAATACCCTTTTCAAGTAGAAAAGTCTGCAATAAAGTTTCCAATTCATCATTTTCCCGCGGGATTATTTTCGATTCTCCAACCGTCTCCATATAAGCCGCAAAGAATGCCCCTGAAACATAAAGATACCAGGGTTCTATCCATGACTCCAGAAGGTTCATCTGTCCGGCATGCAATTTCGGCCTGGTCATGAAGTATGAGTAAGCCACATAGTGAATCGAGCGAATCATCCCGGCTACATCTTTCAACGGTGAATGTTTCAGTCTGCGTTCACTGATAGCCCTGGCAGGTTCGCCTTCGAAATCGAGGATTACAAAATCCTTGCCGGTATTGAGGACCTGTCCCAGGTGGTAATCTCCATGTATTCTGGTTCTTTTTGCCGACATTTTCTTGCGCAGAATGCGTTTCATACGTTTCAATATCTCATCCTCCGATTTGCGGATCATCTCGGCCTGACCCCGCACCTCATCGGGAACCTGCTTTATATTTTTATCGAGCAATTTGAGAGTTCTCCTGACCAGGCTCTGCATGGACTGATATAGGGCCCTCTGATACAAAGTAGAAAAACTCTCCGGTTTGAAATCCTTATCATCCGGATCTCCCATTAAAGCCAGATGCATCTCACCTGTGCGTCTACCAAGTATCGACATCATTTCCAGAAAGAGGCCGCCGATTAGCTCACGCATGATATTTGGAATGTTATCTTCACTGACCCTGGTAAAGGCCGGATACTCCTCCATGAGCTCATACGCTGGCTTACCTTTGGCCAATGACCGATCAAAATATTTGGAAACAACATCAGAAGCATATCCCCATGCATCTCCTGAATTTTCAATAAACTCCTGAGCCATGGCCATGATATAATTATCGCCATTTTTATCTATATATTCAATCGATCCGGTATAGGCCGGTATATTGTCAAACTTAGCTTTCTCCGTCAGGTAGCGCGTTATTTCGTAATCGGGATTCATTCCTCCCTGCATGTGACGATAGAGTTTCAAAACAATTTTATCATCATACACGATTGAGCTGTTGCTCTGTTCAGCCTTCATTGGCCATGATTCAAGCTCCACACCTGTATCGGCAAGGATCCTTCTCAATTTCCTTCCGGGCCGTCCAATGAAATCGGAATTTCTACCCTTAATCTTCTTCCTTCTCCAGATCGAGGTCAGGAGTGTCCTATGGAAACTCTCATCATACACCGCATCATAGACTATTCCTTCTTCACCCTCTGCTCTCAGCCGCACTACCAGACTCTGGGGATAATCCTCTGTCAACTGCTCTGCTTCCTTTTCAGTGGCATAGGATAACGGCAGCACAAATAGATCATGACTGCTGTCGGTGTAGGTTACACGGATGATCAGGACAACTGACGAAGCCGGGGTAAGGGCTGTGAAAGCCTCTTCTTCGATCTTAACCCGACGTATATTCTTAGTCTTGGCGCCAAACCAGCGCGCTTTCCTAACATATTTAGGAAGTATCGCTTTTTCAAATCTTTCACGTTGACGGCCCCGGATAAGATTCAACCACTCTCCCCGGACACTGATAACCAGATCGCCATCAAATTCAATTTCTTTCTCAAACTCCGATTCAGGATGCATCAGGAACCAGTAATGGTTGTGCGGTCCCAAAGTGAGCACATATTCATCCTGCTTGATTGCAGGGAAAAGATTCTGGCTGAAAGCCTCTTCCGGAATACAGCCTTCATATTCTGAAAGATCCAGATTGACTACCTGCGAAAAGCGCGACAAGTTTACAATTACGATTATTGTCTCATCCTCGAATTTTCTGGCAAAAGAAAGCACCTTGGGATTATCGGAGGAAATTAACTCAAAGCTGCCGCGACTGAAGGCCCTGTATTGCTTGCGCATTGCTATCACCCGTCTCATCCACCACAAGAGCGATGAGAGATTGCGCTCCTGGTTCTCAACATTAAGTGTCTCGTAGTGGTGTTCCGGATCAATTATCACCGGCAGAAACAGTTTCTGGGGATTGGCTTTGGAAAATCCGGCATTCCTGTCCGGGCTCCACTGCATCGGTGTACGCACACCATTGCGGTCACCCAGATAATAATTATCGCCCATCGAAATCTCGTCCCCGTAATATATGACGGGTGTTCCGGGCATAGACAGGAGCAGGATATTCATCAATTCGATTTTCCTGCGGTTATTTCCAAGAAGCGGGGCCAGACGCCTTCGTATTCCCAGGTTAATTTTTGTGCGCGGATCGCGGGCATAGACTCGATACATGTAATCCCGTTCTTCATCAGTTACCATCTCCAGTGTCAGCTCGTCATGATTCCTCAGAAACATCGCCCACTGGCAGTTTTCCGGAATATCCGGGGTCTCTTTCAAAATATCGGTGATCGGGAAACTGTCTTCCATCTGGATGGCCATAAACATTCTCGGCATTACCGGAAAATGGAAGGCCATGTTGCATTCATCTCCATCGCCGAAATAAGCGGCGGCATCCTCCGGCCACTGGTTGGCCTCTGCCAGAAGCATTTTGTCTTCGAATTTCCTGTCTACATGCGCCCGCAGTTCTTTTAGAAATTCATGCGTCTCCGGCAGGTTCTCGCAGTTTGTATCCTCGCGTTCATAAAGGTACGGAACCGCATCCAAACGCACACCGTCTACACCCATTTTAAACCAGAAATCCATTACACGAAACAACTCTTTCCTGACATTGGGATTGTCAAAATTGAGATCAGGCTGATGGGAATAGAAACGATGCCAGTAGTATGCATTCGCGGTCGAATCCCAGGACCAATTCGAGGACTCAAAATCCTGAAATATTATGCGCGCATCAGGATATTTATCGGGGGAATCGTTCCAGACATATATATCACGTGTCTTTGTACCCGGCCGCGAACGGCGGGCACGCTGGAACCACTTGTGATCGCTGGAGGTATGGTTTAAAACCAGCTCGGTTATTACACGAATGCCGCGGGCATGCGCTTCGCGCAGAAACTCCCTGAAATCCTTCAGTGTGCCATAATCCGGATTAACATTAAAATAGTCGGCGATGTCATACCCATCATCCTTCTGTGGTGATGGATAAAACGGCAAAAGCCATAATGCCGTAACTCCCAGGCTCTCCAGGTAACCGAGTTTACTGGTCAGCCCTCTAAAATCTCCGATCCCATCACCATTGCTGTCGGCAAATGACTTCACATGAAGCTGGTAAATTATTGCATCTTTATACCACAGAGGATCTTTTTCCAGATTGGATTCTTTTTTTCTGGGCAAATGACTTTCTCCTACATGTAATAGTCGAAATCGCTTTCGCGTCTCAATTTTCTATGTACTTTAAAAATGTGACCCGGCATGCTGTGCGGATTGATTTCGATATAATTCCGGCGTCCCTGCCAGACATATTTATCCTTCGCTATCAGATCGTGCACAAGGAATGTCTGCGACTCGGAAATGCCCCATTCATCCAGGGGAAGTTCAAGCCAGCCGCTGTGCTTATGGTAGGGACTCAGGTTGACAATGACTATTATTGTATCAGTATCGCCATCCGCGCTTTTTTCAAAGGCCAGCAGATATTCATTATCAACAGGCAGGAACCTGATATTTCTGGTTGCCTGCAGGGCCGGATTATCCTTTCTGATCTTATTTATAATTCCGATCAATTCCCTGAGATTTCCTTTAACTTTATAATTCCAGTTTTTGATCTCATACTTTTCCGAATCGAGATATTCTTCTCTGCCCGGGAGTGCCTCATTTACGAGTAATTCGAATGCAGGGCCGTAAATCCCGTAATTTGATGACAGTGTCGCTGCCAGAATCAGCTTTATTATAAATGCCGGGCGTCCCCCATACTGAAGGTACTCAGGCAGTATATCCGGAGTATTGGGCCAGAAATTGGGTCGCAGAAATTCAGCCACTTCAGTTTTAGTCAATTCATTCATATAATGCAGGATTTCATGCTTGCTGTTGCGCCAGGTAAAATATGTATACGATTGAGTAAAGCCCGCTTTGGCCAGGCGGTACATCAACTTTGGTCTTGTAAACGCTTCGGACAAAAAGATAATATCGGGATATTCGGTCTTGATCTCTAGAATCACCCATTCCCAGAAGGCCAGTGATTTGGTGTGGGGATTATCCACCCGGAAGATACGAATTCCCTTGTCGATCCAGTACGCGATAACATCCTTGAGTTCTTTCCAGAGTTCCTCCCAGTTCTCGGTTTCGAAATTTATCGGTACTATATCCTCATATTTCTTGGGTGGATTTTCTGCAAACTGTATACTTCCGTCCGGCCTTCTCTTGAACCATTCAGGATGTTCTTTAAGATATGGGTGATCGGGCGAGCACTGAAAAGCGATATCCATGGCAATCTCCATGCCATGCTCCCCAGCAGTTTTAATCAGCTCCTTAAAGTCTTCAAGGGTTCCAAGCTCTGGATGTATTGCCATATGTCCGCCCTCTTTTGAACCAATTGCCCAGGGCGAACCCGGATCACCTTTTTTGGATTTTGGATTGTTATTCTTGCCTTTCCTATTGGTCCTTCCAATCGGATGAATAGGCGGCAAATATAAAACATCAAAGCCCATCCCGGCAATTTCAGGAATCTTCTGCTGACAATACTTGAATGTGCCATGTTTTTTTGAATCATCAGCGGTCGAACGCGGAAACATCTCGTACCAGGTACTGAAAAGAGCTTTGGGACGATCCACCACGATCTTCATAGTCTTGCTATAGATTGTTGCCCTGTTGTGATCGGGATATTTATCCGTAAGCTCTCTAATCTCCTCGCTCAAAGCCAGGCCTATCGCTTCTGACTTATCTTCTCCCTCTAGAACAGATATGAATTTCTCAAATTTTTTTTTATCAGCTTTTTTGGCACGTTCATTGATTTCTTTTAAGAGATTTACACCAACCATCAAATCAACATCGATATTCTGGCCGTCATCATATTTCTTAAACAGGTCCTTCTGCCAGGTCCTGAAATGATCGATCCAACCCTGGACGGTGAATTCATATTCGCTAATCTCATTGATCACGAATTCCGCCTGCCAGCGGTCATTGACCAGTGGCTGCATAGCGACCTGATTCCATTTTCGTGCGCCGGTTTTCCGATACAAAAGCGATGCTAAGACCTGATCATGGCCATCGGAGAAAACGTCAGCCTGAACCTGAACCTTCTCTCCCACAACTCTCTTGGCCGGAAAACGGCCGCAATTTATTTGCGGGGTAATATTCTCTATTACCACCCTTTTTCTTCCATCTACTATCATACATTAACTAACAACATACATATCAAGGATTTGTTCGGAATTTTGTAAATATTCAAAATCTGCAAAAAAGCCGGACTTTCAATCTTGAAAATCCGGCTGGATTGAATTGGAGGTGGGCATATATGTTATATGCCGCTGAAATGGACATCCTTAAAATACATGCTGGGCCGCATGATCGAGGAGTACTGATAAGGATCATTTCCGACCTCAGTCAGATTCTTCCAGATCTCCATTATATTTCCGCTGATGTTCATCTCATTGACTGGATGGATAATTTCGCCGTCTCTAATATAAAGACCCACGATTCCATAAGAAAAATCACCTGTAAGGCTGTTCGAGTTTCCGCCCACAAACTGTGTTACAAAAATACCCTGTTTGACATCCTTTATCATCTCATCGGGGGAGCGTTTGCCCAATTCAAATGTTATATTTGACTCCGAACCCGTAGTGGGTTCCTTTCCCAGTTTCTGAGAATAGTACCAATCGATCAGATACGATTTAAGCACACCTTTCTCGAATAGAGCCCGCTTTTTTCTGGCCATGCCATCACCATCATAAAGACTGGAAGCGAAACCTGCTCTTATAAAGGGATCATCAATGATAGTCAATTTATCCGAGGCTACTTTCTCACCAATTTTATTTTCAAAGCATGAATTCTTGCGATACAAAAAACTTCCCATCAGAGGATTTTTAATTGCCACTAGAAGGGTGGTCAGAGCCCGGTTTTCGACTATCATGTCATACACGCCGGATTTGATCTTTTTCTGGCCGATCTTTTGCATCGCTCTTTTTAAGGCCAGAGTGCCGAGCTTTTCCAGACCGGTTATATCCTTGAAAAAGCGCGAACCGATATAGTTGTAATCACTGGGACGTCCACCGTTGCCGTCTTTGATGGTCGTATCCACGCCAACACCAAAATAGGTGGACTCTTT
This sequence comes from Candidatus Zixiibacteriota bacterium, assembly GCA_011777135.1. Lineage (GTDB taxonomy): Bacteria > Zixibacteria > MSB-5A5 > JAABVY01 > JAABVY01 > JAABVY01. The sequence continues at coordinate 8,414 of JAABVY010000319.1, forward strand.
CTGACCCTCAAATCCATTGCTGTTAATTTTGACATATTCTGACCGGCTGTCGGAATAAGAAGAATTGCAGGTGACAATTTTATCGCTCAATCCGGAGGTCATCTGCTCGACCTTCCTGGCAATGTTAACCCTCTGCTCGGAAGATACGTCATGATAGTGATCATCATGTATACTCAAATTGACATCATTCCGCATATTATAGTATTTGGGATCGGGTAATGAGCGATAGGGATCCTCATTCAGGTACTTTGTCATGGCTACAGCTTCGGAGATG
>JAABVY010000319.1:8751-14732 GCA_011777135.1 Candidatus Zixiibacteriota bacterium
TCACGAAAATTTACACTGATGCTCCTGTCTTTGATTACATTAACCGAGAGATCATCAGCTCCGGCCTGTCTGCCTTTCTTTACAACCCACCGGGCCAGCTCAAGTTTATCATATCTGCTCATATCTAAAAACTCCATTTACAAATTCATTATATATTGCCTTCGAATTTATCAGGATCTTCCCCCGACTGTAATAGAGGAGACCTTCACAGTGGGCAGTCCCATTGAGACCGGGACACCCTGGCCTCCCTTGCCGCAGGTTCCGCCGCCCTCTGAGAGCTTAAGGTCATCAGCCACCATAACCATCTTGGTCAACACATCCGGGCCATTGCCGATCAGGTTTACGTCTTTCACGGGCTTCGTTATTTTTCCGTTCTCTATCAAATAGCCAGAACTGAGATAAAATGTGAAGTCTCCGGGGCCGATTAAAACTTCTCCATTAGTAAATGATTCAGCATACAATCCTTTCCTGACACTGGATATGATTTCTTCCTTAGTGTGAGGACCGGGGAGCATGTATGTGTTGCGCATGCGCGGAATCGGCGGATGCCGGAATGATTGCCGGCGGCCGTTACCGGTTGGCTTCACTTTATAATGCCTGGAACTGATTGCATCATGCATGTAGCTGACCAAGATACCATCTTTGACTAAATGAGTCTTTTGGGTGGAATTACATTCATCATCCAGATTCAATGTTCCGCGGGCATTGGGATAAGTACCGTCATCGACAATGGAAACAAAGTTCTCAGCCACCTTTTTGCCGATCTTGTCAGAAAAGATTGATTCTTCTTTTCGGTTGAAATCAGCCTCCATACCGTGACCGATAGCCTCATGCAGGAGAATCCCGGATTCACCGGCAGCCAGTACCACTTCCATCTCGCCCCCTTCCAGATTGACTGCATCGAATAGCAGGACAGTCTGGCGCACAGCCTCGTCCGCAATCGGATTCAAATTTTCGGGAGTAAGGTAGTCTATGCCCCTGCGCACACTCATCGAGAAATTGTTCTGTTCACGTTTGCCGTTATCCTCAGCCGTGCAGAGAACATAAATAGTAATCATGGGCTGGTAATCACAGCCAATCCGTCCATCCGAGCGCACCATCATCTTGTAGCTGCTTGTATCAATGAAATACACCCTGGCGTTTATAATGCGTTTATCACGGCTCCATACCCGTTCATTGAGTTTGCGAAGAATTGGAATTTTGTTCTTTATGCTGACATCCTCCCAGATTGTCTCTATAGGATAGAAGTCGGAAGCTTTCTGGAAATCCAATCCGGACGGCGGCTGATTGCGGCTTTGATTTGCGATATTAGCCGCTGTTTTGGCCGCATCTCCCATTGATCCCGGTGAAAGCTCCTCTGTGAATGAATAACCGATTTGGTCATTCTCCACAACTCTGATGCCGACACCATAGTCAACATCGCTGTATGCGCGGTCTACCCGATCATCTTCCAACAAAATGGTATTCGAGATTGTATGCTCGAAGAACAGATCGCAGTAGTCTCCTCCCTTGTTCAGGGCGGAGGCCATGACTTTCCGAAGAATCTCCTCCGATACTCCAAAATGCTCGTAATACTCAGCCGGATTATCCGGGTTCAGGAGCGGTGATGAGAGGGCCGCCAATGGGTCGGCCTTGAAGATAACCGGCACAGCTGCTACTGCAAGACCTTTGGCGCTGGTCTTCAAAAATGATCGCCTGGTCATTGATGACATTTCTTTCCTCCGTCAAAATATTTAAAGCAATTCCTTAATTTAATCTCTTCGATAACGCCATTTTAAGTAAATAATAGTCATAGCTAAGGTGCGAGAAGGTCAATTTGCCTGCTACGGCGCCAGATTCATAAGCTGGCGCCGCAACAGCATTTCCCTATCCAATATTTTATATATTCAGCCAGTAACTCGCTTTAATCAGAAATACATTTGTCGATCCGCGGCTGAAGAAGCGGTCGAGGTCGCGGTCGAGAACTAGATTATTTGCGCCATAATCCACTTCAGGACGGGCTCGGGTCCATACCATATAAAGCGTGCTGCCCGGCATATACTCCCACCTCAGAAGCAAAGTTGAGTTTATGGCTGAATAATTATAATCCGTATTAAAATCTGTCAGTGGCTCAGAATAATCGTTTCCACCCAGGTAATAGCGGTAATTCTGATAGTCCAGGCCGCTCAAAAGCCCCACGGCCGAAAATTGCAGTGAGAGGTCACGGCTCAAGAGCCAGCTTCCGGACATATACAGGTTTATGACATCCTGATCCAGATCACCGAAAACCGACTTCAATTCATCATTCTCATCATATGCATTGGTTACCCAGCGTGTGGCATTGCGGTAGCGCTGCAGACCGATGCCGGTGGTTAACTCGATATTGCTTCTGGGTCTTGTATTGATATCAAAACCTATGCTGCGATGGTTTCCGCCGCGATCATCACCGCCACCTAATCCCAGATGGAAATAGACGTTCTTGCGCTGATCTGTGTTGATATTGAGCCATGACGCCGCAGTAGGATAGACAGGCCACTGCCAGATTCCATTGCCCCTTGTCTCCAGATCGCTGTATTTCTCGGCCTGAACGGAAAAGCTCCAATTCAATGACCAGTAATTTATGAATTCTATGAAAGTATTGAAATTTCCACCCAGCGAGTTATTGATACCATCATAATTCCAGGATGAGTGAAAATTCAGGTTATTCCAGCTATTGCGGATAATCCACCAGTCGTCACGGGTGCGGTATTGGAACCATGACCAGACCTCACGTTGATTATTGCGATATATAAAGCCCAGGCGATTAAGGTTCAGATTGGGATCCTTTATTTCCACTCCTATGGCCCCGCGGAAATGATCACCGGCACTCTTATCAAGCTGAGCTTCAAAACCAAAACCGGTTTCCTGATTATTCACCCGGCTGAAAACCGTCTGGCCGCTCAAAACCCACATGCTGTTTCCCGTGGCCAGGCGCCAGTCGATGCCCCCGGTCACAGCCGGATGCACGCTCTCCTGCGAGGCCATTGTCAACATGCCGCCTACATGTGAATTTCCGAAAATATCCTGTTTGACCCGAAGCACCGAATAATTGGCTGATTTTTCAACAACACCTGTGCGATAAACCGTATCCTGAGGCACGCTTTCAACTACAGGCTCCCCGTCAACCCAGGTGGTATCATCCTGGTAGTTCGAAAGCGCTGCATACTCGGCCTCTTCCTCCGCAGTGACGGCACTCAAAAACGCAATCGAAGTACCCGAGGATAACTTCCCGGTCAACTTGGCTGCCCCCAGAATAGTGGTCTCATTAGGATAATCTTTATAAAATCCCAACTCCTCATCATCTACATCCTGACGTGGCGGTCTTCCGATTCTACGTGAATAGAACAGGTTAAAATCTGTGTTAAACAGATCCGAACCCTCCAGGAAAAACGGCCGTCTTTCCGGAAAGTAGGTTTCATAGGCCGATAGGTTCAGTACCGGCTGATCAAGCTCCACCTGACCAAAGTCCGGATTTATGGTCGCATCCAGAATCAGATTTGATGAAAGTGCATATTTCATATCAAAGCCCATATCACCCATATAATACCGACCGTCGGGATTGCCGGCAGTTTTAGGCTCGGTTTCTGTGCTGGAAACGGCATACGGCATAAGTTCGACTCTTCCACTGGAATGAATCCCGCTTAAACCTTTGAGATGTCCAAAATTGGATACGAAACCTCCTTTAGAGGGCGGAGTGAAGGCCCATATATCGGTCTCGCCTTTGTGGCTGATGTAGCGCTGAAAATCGATTCCCCAGGTATGTTCTTCCTTTTCTGTGAACCTCAGGCAATGATACGGAATCTTAAATTCTGCGGCCCAGCCCCAGGGATGTCTCCTGGCTTCGGCTTCCCAGACGGCATCCCAGGACATATCCGCACCAACGTCATTGAAATAGCGGCAGTCACGCAGAACTCCTGCCGAACTGACTTCGAATGCATGACCATTTTGATGGTCATGGAAAGGATCAAGCCGGAGTGTCACGCGGTCTGATTCGGACCAGCGATCACGCCTTACAAGCTGATTGATTATCTTATCCGGTTCGTCATCATAACACCAGAAAGCCACATAGACGGCGTTATCATCATAGGCTACCGCCACCATTGTCGATTCGGTGGCTTCTTTTCCCTCATCCGGTTCGCGCTGAGTAAATTTCTTTGCCAGCACAAGCTGCTCATGCTGCCAGACCGGATCATCGAGATTTCCATCGATTACGGGAGGATGCGGGTTTATTCGAAAGGCTTCTATTTCCGGGACTAATCTGTCCCCTTCTAATGTCCCCTGTGCGGATAATGCGAGCGCCCACGCCATAACCAGCACAGCAGGCAGGCAAGTGAGAACCAGTACACGCCTCATGGTTTTCTCCTGATTGTGTTTCAAATTATAGCGTACGGGCGCTCACTTGACTCTACTGTATTATAGATTACGGCAATTGTCGAGGCAGGTTGCAAATATTATCAAACAATAAGCATTTAACTTCAAAATGCAGGAGCTTACCTTAATTTCCGCCAAACAAATAGCTTATACTAACGCCAAATTCACCACCATTATAGTTGTCGCGGTTGGCTATGCGTTGTGCAAAATCGCTCATTACATTGTAGCTTGCGATGAAGCCCAGCATGAGGAAACGGTTGAGCCTTATATCAATGCCGGCGCCTGCCTGGCCCCCGAACGTAGATAACGTCTTCAATTCGGTAAAGACCCCTGTATTGTTGACATCCCCACTGACCTGATCAGCAATAAATGTTCCCAGACCGGCCGAAAGATATGGATTCCAGCTTGATTCATGCGAGGTAATCCCGAGATAATATCTAATGCCAAGTAAGAGCGGAATTACGCTGACTGTCTCAGAAAAGACTCCTGTGGCCGATACACGTGTCTCCACGCTGCTATGAAGAACCCCGGCGGAAATGAAGAGCGCAACATCATTCTGAACATAATGGCTGAGCTTCAGTCCAGCCGAACCCCCATTGCAGCTGACTCCTGATACTACACCGGGACTGATCTCGACCTCACCCTGGTTCGAACCGCTCCAGAAACCGCCCATCAATTCGATTCGAGATTTTCCCTTCATATCCGCAGCGGTAATAGTCGATGCCAGAAAGCAGATCAAGACTAGGGTCATGGTTCCAATTTCTATCAATTTCATGCCACCTCCCATGGAAATGTTAAGGATTATTTATTCTGGCTTGATCTACGGAAATTTGACCGGAAATGTTGCCTTTATATGTTCTGCATTTCCCTTCAAAAAAAATAAGGAGCAGAGCTTTGGCTCTACTCCTCTTTAGCTTACAAGCAGCTCTTTATCGACTCATGTCGATTATCTGCTCGCACTGCCGGTCGGGAATGTGGAAGCGTTATTATTCATAGGCTGAAGGACGCCAATACCAACGTCCTCTATACTGTCATCAACTAATGGTTTCAAAGTGAAAGGATCCGGGCTGTTGTCCGGCATAGGTTCTATTGTGATAACTGCAGTGAACCCGATCAGGCTCATTAACGGATCAACATAATCCTGTCCCGGGAAAGGCGGCACAGGATCAGGTCCGGCATCCGGTCCACCGGCATCAAAATCGACTTCATCAACCTCAGTAAATTTACCTGTAGTCACAGGCCCACCACTGCCGACTACCCAGCCTTCGTATGTCCAGCCATCCGGTAATGCGGGGAGCTCCAGAGTGGGACCGGGACCGGCAGCGGGATCGAGCCACCAGATTCCGGCATGATAATCTGTATCGTCATCCCCGGTAGATGGAGTATTCAGTATATATGGACCAACCGCGGCCAAGAAGTCGTTCCCCAGCGCCGCCGGATCGGCCACTGTCAAAGAGGCCATGCCGTTCGAGAAATCTCCAGCCAGGTAATGGGTGGCTGCCGGCGCAGGATCGGAATCCGGACTCGGCTCGATGGTCAATACAAATTTTGTGGCCAGCATTAGATCGGAGAGGTTTACCTCAAATTCATTC
>JAABVY010000320.1 GCA_011777135.1 Candidatus Zixiibacteriota bacterium
AGCGGTTGCATGGTATCCGCCTACAATGATTGGTTTATCGGGATAGAGTTCTCGGCAAGTCCTGGCCACACGCAATGTTGCGGTATATGAAAGACTTGCCCAGCAGGACAGGGCAAGGATATCAAAATCGCTCTCAGCCAGATATTTTTTGACCTTACGTTGAAATCGCCTCACCTGGGAGGGTGAGTTGGGAGCGCCGATTGAGATTTCGAAATCGGCAAACTCCACCGGATAGTATTGCGCCAGGTATGAAGCCAGGAGCAATTGAGAGCTTTTCAGTTCTAATCTCGTACCCCAGCCGGCGGCGTAAAATGCTGATGGATATGCCAGAAGAATTGACGGGGAGCTCTTACTTCTCAACCGTCTCGACCTTTCCGCCCAGCTGTTTACGTACATGCTCCAGAAGGCTTTGGATCATTTCATTATCTTTGCATTCGATACCATTGGCCTTTTCGATCTGGTACATGCAGTAAGGATTATTGGCGCGCATATTTGTGGCTGAGAACGAGGTCGTGGCACATCCGCCACGGCAAAGCGGCAAATACTTGCATTCCCTGCACCATCCACCTGCATCAGAGCTTTTGAATACGCGGTTATACATGAAGTTATTGGGATCATCCCATATTGCTGTGAAAGATGAATCACGGATATTGCCTTCATTAAAATATTCCGGCATGGACAGGCACCCGCGTACGTCGCCATTGGAGGTTATTCCTGCCACACGCATGCCCGCGAAACATCCAAAATAAGGTTTGCCGTCCCAGAGCTGGGTTCCTTTACAGCCGTAGAAGCCGATGTTCTCGCCCACATCAATGTCTATTTTGCCTTCCTCCTTGTATTCCAACAGCTTATCCACAAGGTGGGGGAAATTGTCCGTGGTGAGCACCATGTCGTCTTGATCTTTCATCCGACCGGTTGAGGTAGTCATCTGGACTCGCCATTGACGGCAGCCGACATCCAGCAGAATTCTCTTGATTTCATCCAGTTCATTCAAATTCATGTTTGAAGCCTGAGTAATGGCGCAAAACCTGATATTTCCGTTGTCGGCCATCATCTGCATGGCGTTTTTGGCTCGCTTAAAGCTCTTGTCCCTCTGCCGGATATGATTATGGGTAGGTTCAGTTCCGTCAAAACTAACACCTATGTTGGTGAAATCTATCCTGCTAAATTCCTCGATGGTTTTTTCATCTACGGCATAACCATTCGTAATCAGATATGCCTTTGAACCGCCATCTATAATTCTCTGGGCGAGTTCCGGCCAGTCCTTTCTCAGAAGCGGTTCACCTCCCGAAAGAGTGATCTCCTGTGCACCCAGGCCGCAGAGTTCATCTGCGAGAGCAAGAGCCTCTTCATGAGTCAGCTCATCCGATCTCTTTACACCGGCTGCAGTTCCGCAATGTAAACAGCGCATGTTGCAGGCAAATGTTATTTCCCATACCACGGCATGGGGATAATATTTCCGTTCTTGTACTTCTTCGCTCATGTCGTCTCCTTTGCGGCTTTTTGGGCCTGACTCTGCCGCGAACGTGCAATTATTTCGAGCATAGGTCCAAGGTTATGTTTCCAGGTTTCACATGCTTCACCGCTTTTCAGGCCGCAATCTGCACGGCGCGCCGGACATCCGCCCATACAGATTGGAAGAATACTGCAGCTCCTGCATTCCTCATCCTCGAAAGCGTCAAAATTGAAAAGCCGGGTGAAGTTGGGGTGGCTGTAATTTATATCCTCTTTGATATTGCCCATAGCTTTGGGAATATCACCAACATAGTTATAGCATTTATAAATATAACCTTCAGGATCAATCAGATGCGAGCTGATCAGCTGGCTGAAACAGACCGTTGCCATTGGCTGAGGAAGACTTGTAATCGTAAATCCGTTCTCAAGCAGCAGGCGATAGAAATCGGTTTCGATTTTTGAGAAGTCCTCGGCGCCATAACAGCTTTCCGATATATTGGAGCAGGCCGAGGTGGCCGCCTCGATTCTTCCAAAATAAAGCCCGGCAATATTTTTAAGCCCGGCCTGATTGAGTTCATCCAGAAGTTTTTGTATGGTCTCGACAGTGAAGCTTTTATCGATGTTTACACGAATGTTGACCTGCAATTTCCCGGCCGAATACTGGNNAGCGGCCTTTTTTTGTTGTGTATATCCGAGGGACCGTCAAGAGTGATCTGGATATTACTGACCTTGAAGTCATTTACAAGACGGTCGGTATTTTCTTTCGTAAGGAGATAGCCGTTTGTGATCATTGAGGCATTGAACCCAAATTTGTACTCCTCTCCCAGATCCAGCATGGATTCGGTCAAATCTTCAATAATTTCCATTGCCAGAAGAGGTTCGCCTCCGTACCAGTTTATATCCAGGCTGCGCAACCCCACCGCCCGGGTCTCAATGAAATCCAGGATAGATTCGATGGTCTCGGGCTGCATTCGGCCTTTCTTATTACCTTCATAGCAATATCCGCAATCCATGTTGCATGCCAGAGTGGGAGCTATCGATAAGCCCAGTGAACTCTGGTCGAATCTGGCCATGTGGTGCTGGAATTTCAGCTCTTCCAGTTCGTCATAATAGTCATGATATATGAATCTGCCGTATTCAAGCTGTCTCACCAGATGCGATTCTTCCGGGGTAAATCCGGACTCATCGCCATCCCGGATTTTCTCAAAAACACTCTGACAGGTTCGATAGTTCTTCTCATCCATTAAACCGAGAGCGCCGCTGCGAGCACTATGGGCAATATAACGGCCGTCTCCCATTGGCATGATGTGATTATACTTGGATATTTTGTACATGTTAAAATCCCGAATAGTCTTTAATCTTCAATCGATTCATAAAAATTTATGATGTGCCGCAGTCGAAGACCTCTGGATTTTGCATTTGAAGCGATTCCCGCATGGAAACACAAAATCCGCCTAAGGAATTATTAAAATTGGAAAAAGCCTTGAAAACGTCTTTCGCGATAAAGCTATTCCCGAGCAACGCCGTGTGAATAGCCTGTTACTTCCAAATCGGAAAAACGCTTAGTCCACCGTTACAAAAAGAGTATTAGATCTCTATCGGTCCCGGGGGAACACCATACATTGGGTATACGATCCGTTTGCACAGTGTTGAGCACTTGAGCGGACACCAGCCCGCGGTGATTTCCATAGGGTCAATAAGATAGTTCATGCTTCCTCCTCTCATTTTCCCATTATAGGTTCGGCTCGGTTTTCCGTTACTGCGGCACATCAAAATGTTTCGATATCAGTATGTGAAATCGAAGCTGCTTATGCCTTTCAGAACAAAACCAGGATAATAGCAGCCTGGTTTTAAATTTTTCTAAATAGGCACCCCGTACATCGGGTAAGCAATGTTTTTACAAAGAGTTGTGCACTTAAGCGGGCACCATCCCTGAGTAATATCCATGGGATCAATGATGAAATCCATTTACACCTCCTCTCCTGGATTTGAATCCCTTTACCTTACAACGAACTGTCTGTCACACTGCGTGACAGAACAAACATTTTACACACCTTACAAAGAGCGTGCTGAAGAATCATTTAGGAGCAGTCCCAAGGTAAAGATGTCAATAACCCGGTGCATGCGGCCTTCCAGACCTTGTTAAGTTGCTTTTCATCCCGTTACAAAAATGAGGTAAATGTAATTTAGCATCTACCCCATCAAAGTCAAGAGCTTTTTGAACAATGATGCCAGGGTGTGTTTTTTTGTTGCCATCTGATTAAGGCTGTCATGTTATTCTCAGTAGTCGAAGAGGATCGGGTACTCAGAGACAGGAATTTCATGCAAAACCGTACTGTCGTTGTCTCTTTTGGCTGCAAGACGGGCTTCGTATTCGCCTCTTTTCCGAAGCCTGTACTGCGTCCAGTTGTATGGGTGAATAGTAACATGATGGCAGATTCTAACCTCGTATTCGGGGCTCAAGAGGGTCCAGTGCGAGACAATCCAGATTTGGGGATATGTATTGTAGCAATACCAATCCTGAGCAGACAAATCGGAATATTCGGAATGATTTTTCATAAGCCACTCTGTGAAACCGGGAAGATACTGAAGTGCACTTTCGGGAATACATGGGAACCATTGCATTATTTCCACCTGCAGAAATATAGATTGTGAAACTCCATGATTGGAAGCCCTCACCTCCAGCAGGTAAATCCTTATTTCACTGGTGCTGTCAGGATTTATAGTTATCTCGGCCACATCTGAATCCAGATACAATTCAGTTTTGTCCAGATGAGCCTGGAGGCAGTCATCAGCCTGAAGACCCAGATAGACTGGACCTTTCAGATCGGTTCCCGGCACGAGTCTGATGATAAAAACCCCTCCGCCTCCCTGGATGCTCCTGATGTAATCATACTTTGCCTCGATTAAAAGGCTGATCCTTTTCATCCTTTCAGGCTCTGTTCCTTTTTCTGCCGAGCAGCCGATAATGAATAAAGCAGGTAGGAGCCACACTAATTTATAGTGCCATTTACGCATAACACTTCTCCGTCTATATAGGTTGGAAGGTCCGAATGAGGTCAAAGAGGAAGAAATTCCGGGCCTGTCCTTTTTGACGAAAATTGGATTAGATTGTTTATTTTAATTTCAATATTATATTTCAGGCACAAGGAGACTTTGAAAAAACTTGATCTTTAAACATGAAAACCGCAATTTGAGAAAAACAAACATAAAATGTCGTCTTTAAATTCGGGGAGAGAAGTATGAGAAAGCTCACAATATTATTGAGCATTTGCATGATTTCCTTATTTGCCTGCCCGCTTGAATCACGGGAGGATTCCGACACTCTTGAGATTACCAAAGAGGATGTTGTTAAGGCACAGGAGTTAATCGGGTTTGAGTTTACGGAGTCAGAGATTGACTCCATGCTGGAGGAGCTCAATACAAATCTTGGATTTTATAGTGATATGCGCCAGGTCGAGATCGATAATTCGGTACCGCCGGCTTTAATATTCAACCCAATTCTCGCGGGAATGGAATTCGAGACTGAAGAAAAACCAATCAAATTATCAGCTGCTGGTAATGTCAAACGTCCGGATGATTCTGATGATCTGGCTTTCTATTCAGTGCGCGATCTGGCCGAGCTTGTCAGGACCCGGCAGGTAACCTCTATGGAGCTGACTGAACTAGCCCTGGAGCGGCTGAAAAAATACGATCCTCAGCTTCATTGCGTGGTCACTTTGACCGAAGATCTGGCTTTGGAGCAGGCAGCGCGGGCTGATGCCGAAATTGCGGCCGGAAAATATCGCGGACCGTTACATGGCATACCCTATGGGGCCAAGGACCTCCTGGCGGTAAAAGAATACAAGACTACATGGGGTGCTGAACCATATAAGGAGCAAATCATAGATTATGATGCGACAGTAATCCAGAAGCTTGAAGACGCCGGGGCGGTACTGGTGGCAAAGTTGTCATTGGGAGCGCTGGCATGGGGGGATGTCTGGTTTAAAGATACTACACGTAATCCGTGGAATCTGGAACAGGGATCCAGCGGATCGTCAGCCGGTTCGGCGGCCGCAGTCTCAGCAGGACTGGTGTCGTTTGCAATCGGCACCGAGACCTGGGGTTCGATTGTCTCGCCCTCCACCAGATGCGGTACCACGGGTCTTCGTCCGAGCTTTGGACGGGTCAGCCGTACCGGGGCCATGGCCTTGAGCTGGTCGATGGATAAGATCGGGCCGATCTGCCGTACGGTGGAGGATTGCGCGATTGTCTTTGATGCCATACGCGGCCCGGATGGATTGGATCAGAGCGTGACGGATCTGCCATTCAATTATGACCATCAGCTTTTTCCTGATCAGGTGAGAATCGGCTATCTCAAGAAAGATTTTGAAAATGATACGATGTATTATGCCCAAAATATGACCGCGCTTGAGATGATGCGCGCGCTAGGATTTGATTTGGTTGAAATAGATTTGCCTGATATGCCTGTAAATCCGATGCAAATTGTTCTTTCAGCGGAGGCCGCGGCGGCATTTGATGAGTTGACGAGATCAGGAAGGGATGATTTAATGGTGAGGCAGATCAAGAATGCCTGGCCCAATGTTTTTCGCGCCAGCCGTTTTATTCCGGCGGTTGAATATATCCAGGCTAATCGGCTGAGGGAGATGGCTGTCGATAGCATGGCTGTTATTATGGAGAATATCGATGTCTATATATCGCCCACCTTCGAGGGTGATAATTTGCTTCTGACAAACCTGACCGGGCATCCCTGTGTGGCACTTCCCAATGGTTTTGCTGAGAACGGCACTCCGGTAAGCATTACATTTATAGGCGGATTATATGACGAGGCTACTCTTCTGTCTGTGGCAAAGATGTACCAGGATGCAACTGAATTTCATCTCAAGCATCCGCCGCTTTTTGAGGAGTGAATGCAGCATATAGAATAAATGAACAAAATCGGGATGCTGCCGTATGGATAAAAAAGCCTGTTTGGAATTTATAATGATTACGGGAGGATATTCATGAAATCGCTGCTATTGCTGACTGCTATCACAGCCTTGATTTTGGCACCGCACTGTGACCTTTTGGCTCAGAATCGTCATGAGAATTTCGAAAGCTACGCCCAAGTCCGGGATAGCCTTGATATTCTTTATGATCTGGAGAAATATACAGAAGCCATTGACCTTATAAAGTCTGTATATGGCCTTTTTCCTGAGGATGATTTCGAGCTGACCAGATCGCATGCCCTTTTCTGCCGCATGGCCGGGCTTTACGAAGAATGTATGGATGTTTTCGAAGCAGGACATGAACAAGGATATTTCTATTTCATTATTCCCCGGATGCAGAAGTATGAACCATTTTCGGAGTTTGAGAGGTTTGATGATATTGTCACCGAGGATGCACGCTTACGGAAAGAGGCCAATAAAGGGTCAAAGACTCTAATGGCAATTGAAATACCGGACGATTACTCGCCGGACAGAAGATATCCGCTCATGGTTGTCCTGCATGGAGGAGGAAGTTCGATTGATAGGGCCAAAAAACACTGGCACTCTGCGAAGCTAAGTAATGAGTACATCGTAGCTTTCCTGCAATCCTATATGTATATGGACCTGATAACCTTTGGGTGGCGCACGTCAGATAAGCGTGCACATGGAGACATTAAGAAAATCTATGATGATCTTATGGGCAATTACTCGATAGACTCTGCAAGAGTCGTAATTGCTGGAATCTCAGCAGGAGGTTCGATGGCCTTCGACCTCGTAATAAATAATATAATTCCGGTGGCGGGAGTGTTTGGTGTATGCCCGGGCAAGCCGCAGGATTTTGAATCGGCTAATATCACTGCAGCCGGTAGAAAAAATGTCAGAGCATATATTCTGGGCGGCGAGACCGATTTCTATCTTTCAAATCAGAATGAGATGGCCGAGGCCTTTAAGACATCAGGTCTGAAATATGAGCAAGTAGTGATTGAAGGTTTAGGGCATGATTACCCCGAGGATTTTGCCAGGTGGATTGATACTGCGCTGGATTTCCTGATAGATTATAAAAAGCATATGTGAGAGATTATTGCTTATTTGGAATATGTGATAAGAGAGGATGCAGATAAGGTGAATATCCTGGATCACTTGAAGGAAATGTTCAGGCATATGTACTGGGCTGACGCACAAGTATGGAATGCTGTGCTGTCAACGCCGGATGCGGAGAAAAATAACAGGCTCAGGACCCAATTATTCCAGATCCACACTGCCCAGTATGCTTTTGGCCAGGTATGGCTGAAAAAACCTCTGGAGATTCCGGAGATAGATAAGTTCAGGAGTCTGGAGGAAATGGCACGTTGGGCCTGCAAATCACAGGATTTGCTGGAGAAATTCGTGAAAAATGTTGAAGGGGAAGATCTGGACCAGCCTGTTGAACTTCCCTGGGCCCACAGGCTGGAAGAAGTATTCGGGAAAAAACCGGCTGCCAGCACGCTCGCCGAGACCATGATTCAGGTCGCCAGCCACAGTTCACACCATCGGGGACAGGTCTGTACCAGCATTCGCAAGTCCGGCGGTGAACCGCCGCTCATAGACTTCATTGCCTGGGTCTGGTTCGATAAACCAAAGGCGCAATGGCCGGCTATTGATAGCGAGTAAAGATCGAATGGATTTTGGATAAAATCAGTCGCCTTTGGAAACATTTGCCTATACGAATATTTATATATATAATGGAAGGAGGTTAAAGAATATATGGAAATTAAGATATATAGTAAATATTTTAAGGCCTTCAGTGACCCGACACGTCTCAAGATTATCCGCCTCCTGGCGGGCAAGGAGATGTCGGTCAACGACATAGTTGCAGCCATAGGACTTTCCCAGCCCACAGTGAGCAGGCACCTGGGCATTCTCAGGGATGCAAACGTTGTCATAGACAGGCGTGAGGGTCAGCAGGTTTATTACAGACTGAACAGGGAATCGGTCCAGCAGTGCTGTTCGAGCTTCTGCGATTGCTTGGAAATTCCGGTCAGGATAGAAATCAGAAAGAAGAAGAAAAAATAAATTTTTTAAACAATATATAGATATATCCGTATATTTATATATTACAATAATAGGAGTGATTTATGGATTGCATTAAGGTTGTTATTCAAAAAGCTGAAAAGGGCTTTCAGGTTGTAACTCCTTCGGTCGAAGGAGAAAAAACAGAATGCTGCACAGAGAAGCCTGATGCTTCAGGATGTGTTGAAATCAGGGTGATTTGCGGGCAAAAGCAGGAAGATGAAGGGGAAGAGAAGGAATGCTGTTCCTGAGAAGGCAGCATCAGTCTTAATCTCTAAACAAGGAGAGTACAATGAAGATGTACATGATTCCCAGAGTGGCGCATTGCAGTTCCGGCTGCCGAATCCGGTCCCGGGCACGACCTTAAACTGCCCATATTTAATTTTGTGCTGATTTTATCTCAGCAATCCGGTTGACCGTCGCCGTCAGTATCGCAAGGAGCATTGCCTCCGATAAAGACGTAATTGACAATCCAAACCGCATCAGAGATATTGACGCTGCCGTCGCAATTTACTTCGCCCGAGGCCAGCGGAAGGGGCGGATCACCTCCGATAAACACATAGTTGATGATCCAGACAGCATCTGAAACATTGACCAGTAAATCAGCATTGGCATCGCCACATATATATTCATCGGAGCTTATGAAGATGTCAATATATTCCTCGTCAATTAAATCTCCATCTGAGGCGATGAAGTGCAAACTATTGTATGTGCCTTCCTGTCCGGAGGTTGGGGTCCAGCTGAACACTCCTTTATATTTATCAAGACCGCTGTCATATCCGAGGTCATCAAATGTCGCCCCTGTTGGGAGATTATCGGCCGAGAGTCCGACGCTGTCGCCCTCCGGGTCATCGGCCAATACCTCAAACTCCAGGAGATTCTCGATGACGCCGAATTTGTTTCCGATTGATTCCAGATTGGGAGCTTGATTGGCCTGAGCAACTTCAGTTTTATATAAATAGACTCTCCCCCGATACTGGTCAAAACCGGGAGCGCCTGCGAGAACAATAAACGTATTATTATTGCTGTAACCCTGCCAGATTCCAACTGCCGAACCCATCTCCTCGATTTCATTGGATCCGCTAACAGTGGTGTCCGGGGCAATATTGCCGCCGCCCTTAATTATTATAGCTCCACCGCCGTCTAATGCCTGAGCNNGCATCCCGGCAACAAAATCAGCATTTCCGTCATTGTCAATGTCCAGCCCGTGGGAGACCGAGAATCCCAGATAGTCGCTGGCCTGCTGCTCTCTGCTGTAGCTGTCGTCGATCAGGCCATCCGGTGAAGAATTTCCATAAAATATATAAACTTTTCCTGCGGAAAAAGTATCCACGTTGTATGTATCCGTTCCCATGATGATATCATCGAAGCCATCGCCGTTTATATTGCCGGTTCCCAGAGACCATCCAAATTTAAGGCCGTCGGTCTCGCCTTCGATAGTCAGATCCCACAACGAGTCCGGCAAACTCGATCCCAGAAACAGATACATGCGTCCCCTGTTGATAAGGCTGTTATCGTAGCTGTATGCGCCAACCATGACATCACCCACATTATCGCCATTGAAATCACAGCCGGTCAATGAGAACCCAAACCGTTCTCCATCAGCTTCACCTACAAGAACTTTGTCAACCAGATTATCTGCCGCTGGGCCGCCGTAATAAATAGAGGCCTTACCGGAATTTGAAAATGAACCCCAGTCGGCCCGATATGCCCCGATTATAATGTCATCATAACTGTCATTATTGAAATCACCAATATTGCTTACATCGATTCCAAAATAGTCGCTACTGTTTTCGCCTGTAAAGGAGAGGTCTGGAATAGTGTCGGGGGATGTTCCTCCGTAATATAAGTATGCCGCTCCAGCACTGGTAGCGGGAAGGTCATAAAACGGAGCTCCCACCAGCAGATCCTCCGCACCATCACCATTAAAATCTCCTGCTGATGATAGAGCTTTGCCAAAAAAAGAGCTTTCCGGTCCGACTATTTCCAGATCAGGGAATGTATCCGCGGCGGGACCGCCATAATATATATATACCTTTCCCGATGATGGTCCGTTGAAATCGGCGGCAGGAGCCGCAATTACCAAATCATCATAACCGTCATCATTAAAATCAACAGCGCAGATCGCCTCGCCGTATTGATCGCCTGTTATTTCTCCATCAATAGTGCCCAGATAATCATAGGCGCCTGCAGTGGAGACTAATATGATGAATGAAAATATAAATATTGAGGTTTTCATAAATAATATCCCATCATACAAGAAACCAGGAGATGGATTTATTAATCCACCTCCTGCTTAACTCTGTCGGCAATAGACAGAAATTTGTAAGTATTCAAAAAATCAGAAATTACTTGACCATAATCATCTGCTTTGAAATCACATTATTTTCAGTCTCGAGTCGATAGAAATAGGCACCGCTGGCAACCTGATTCCCGTCAAAATCGGTGCCATCCCAGGAAATCTGATGCTTCCCGGCTGAAAGCGGCTCCTCATTAACCAGAGTCTCGACATGCTGTCCGAGCATGTTATAAACTTTCAGTGAAACAGTTGTCTCAGAAGGTAATGTAAAAGCGATATTGGTTGCCGGATTAAACGGATTTGGATAGTTATTTACACTTATATCCCCGTCGGTCTGTGACTCGAGCGGCATACCGGAGATAATGTGAATTGTCTCACACGAAGTAGACATCGCTTCACCGGATGTGGCGGTTACACAGATTGTATAATCGCCCTCCGGCACGGCCGGGGGTACCGGGAAGTACAATTCACGGGTAATAGTTTCTCCCGCACCCAGCTCAACAGGTGCGCTGAAAGGTCCGACATCGAGATTTTCAATTGAAAGCTCGAGCCAGACAGTGGCGGCCTCATCACCACAATTTGTCAGTTCGAAGTAACCCTCGGCAAAAAAATCGCCCGGGGTTGTGGTTACCGTGTCTGAAAGCTCGAATTCTGTTTCAACACAATCACTTAAGTTCATGGAGAGATTAATACCAAAATCATCTTTACCGCCTGAGGCGACTCCCGAACCTTCGATTATTGTGGTGGAGGCACAATCACTGGCTTCCGCATCACCTGAAGTTGCCGTTACGCAAAGCCCGAATGTATAACCGGCAAAAGGCTGAGGCGCTATGAAACTGAAATCTCTGGCAATTGTCTCGCCAGCTGCCATTTCGACCGGAAATCCAGGGAGCTCGATTGTCTGGTCGGTGAAGAGCTGCAGAGTCAATGCCAGCGTTATGACAGCGGCATCGTCACCGCAGTTGGTCAACTCGAAATAACCCTCAATCGTTTCCCCTGCAACGACTTCGGGCGTCAATTCGATGTCAACCTCAACGCAGTCAGCCGCCATCAGTGACTGTGCACCAAAAAAAGCGAAGGCCAAAACCGTCAGAGTTAAAATTAATTTTTTCATTTGTCTCCTCCTGATGTTTTGAACACTGATTACTGGAAGTATAACTGTTTCTGTAAGTTAATTAGAATTTCTATGTAATAGGTGTATCTTCGGTCAATAAAAGATACATTAAATTCATTTTTTTCAATATAACCATCATCGCAGATTTGTCAAGCAGACAGGGTTGAGGGAACATTGACCATTTTAATAGGTTTTAGTGGTTACACGCATCGAAAGAAATCGGAAGTTTCTTACGGTCAAGTCAATTAAAGGTTAATTCAATTGCTATTGGGTGCATTCAAAATAAAATATATGAACACAGATTGCAGGGGGAAGTTAAACTCTAAGCATTAAAAAAAGGAGCTGCACAATGTTACTTAAGTTTTTCCTTCTTGCGCTTCTGGTCGGCCTGGTAGCTTTCGGGTGCTCCGATAATGATTCTATCGTGTCATCCGAAAATTCCGGCTCTGAAGATTATTCCGGAGTCAGCGAAGAGTTCAAGGCTTATGTCCAGGATGCAATTGAATCCCGGAATTTCGCCCCCCAGATGGATGTCGGCGAGAAGAAGTTCGGCAATTCATTCGAACTCATTCCTATCGAGGGTCCGACGACCATAACCGAACCAGGGGCATATTATCTCAGCGAGGATTTCTCTGCCGCAGATGTTGGAATTTCGGTCGAATCTGATTTTGTTGTGCTGATGCTCGATGATCACACCATTACCGGGCAGGGTAGTAAGTCCGGAATCGGAGTGGCAGTCGATGGTTCAAGATTCGTCATGGTGCATGGCGGCAGATTTGAGATGTTTGGCACGGCTGTTGTGTTCAACCATTGCGACCATTCCTCGGTGCGGGAGATCGAGGTTGTGGGTGGTGATGAATTCGCTGACCCGGGCAACGATATCGCCCCGCAGATCGGTATTATGCTCCAGAATAGCCATCATGTCTGTGTTTTCGAAAATGACATTTCCATGGTAAATCTGGGTATATTCGTGCGCGGCGGCGGAAGTCATCACAATAAAGTCTGGTTTAACGAAGTTGTTGGCGGCGATCTGGGGCTCCTGGGGATTTGCTACAATCCGGTTCCCGATGAAGGGGATGCCGGGCCGCAGCATGACTGGGTGAAAAATAACACCCTCGAGAGATTTCCGACAGGTATCCAGACCAGTGAAGGCTCAGAAAAGAACCGTTTCTTCTTCAATACGATCAGTTATTTCGAGGAAGCTTATCATGATTTTAATGGCAGTAACCTATTCAAGCATAATGATGCGATGCAGGTAGA
>JAABVY010000105.1:0-25235 GCA_011777135.1 Candidatus Zixiibacteriota bacterium
GGTTCCATGGGTTGCCTCAAAAAGTGCAATATAATCACCAATATTAGCGCCAGCGGCCATACCCAGACCGCCCACCTGTGCGGCAGCGGCATCTGAGATATAATCGCCATTCAGGTTGGGCGTGCAGACAACTTCATATTCATCGGTACGGGTCAGAATTTGCTGGAACATGGAATCGGCAATACGGTCTTTTACTACGATCTTGCCTTCCGGCTGTTTGCCGTCATATTTTTCCCAGAGCTCATCTTCGGTAATCGTAATATCTGCAAATTTCTCCTTGGCNNTCAGGGTTACCGATTTGCGGCCGCGGTCGATGGCATACTGTATGCCCTTGGCGACCAGGCGCTTGGTGCCGAAAGCCGAAATCGGCTTGATCCCTATGCCTGAACTTTCGCGGATACTGGCTCCCATCTCGTCAACCAGGAATTCGCGAACCTTATCAGCCTCGGAGGTTGTGCCGCGGTATTCTATACCGGCGTAAACATCCTCGGTATTCTCACGGAAAATCACGATATCCATCTTCTCGGGAGCCTTGACCGGTGAGGGGGTTCCCTTGTAATATTTTACCGGCCGCACGCAAGCGTATAGGTCGAGTACCTGGCGCAGGGTCACGTTCAGGGAACGGAATCCTCCGCCTACAGGCGTGGTCAAAGGACCTTTGATAGCCACGATGTAGTCACGGATCGCGTCGATTGTGTCCTGGGGAAGCCATTCGCCATATTTATCATTGGCCGATTCACCGGCAAAGACATCAAACCAGACAATTTTCTTCTTGCCGCCGTAGGATTTTTCAACGGACGCATCCAGCACCCGCCGGGCAGCCTTCATGATATCCCGACCGATACCATCGCCCTCGATCACCGGTATAATCGGATTATCCGGAAATTTCAATTCACCGTCAACAATGGTGATCTTCTCCCCATCCTTCGGGGGAGTAATCATCTTGTAAGCCATTTATCCATTCTCCTTAGCTGTTAGTAACCGAGCTCTTTAAGATGTTCTTTATAAGTAGCTGCTGACTTCTGAAGAGACTTCAATCCTTCATCGCCCAGATCAATCTCAAGGATCTTCTCGACCCCGTTGGCGCCCAGCACTATCGGAAGGCCGATATACAGATCTTCAATACCATACTGGCCTGTGGCAAAAGCCGATGCGGGTATGACACGCTTGCGGTCAAGGAGAACTGCCTCAACCATCTGCACCGAAGCCATGGCCGGAGCATAATAGGCCGAGCCGGTCTTGAGCAGCTTTACGATTTCCCCGCCTCCCATGCGGGTACGCTGCGCGATCTCTTCGATCCTGTCCTTGGGAATCAGCTGTGTAATCGGGATACCGCCCACTGTGGTATACTGCGGGAGCGGGACCATGGTATCGCCATGACCTCCCAGCACCATCGCCTGAACGTCGGCCATGGACACATTAAGCTCCATCGCAACGAATGTTCGGAAGCGCGTGGAATCGAGCACTCCGGCCTGGCCGAACACCCGGTTTTTCGGAAAGCCGGAAACCTGGGCGGCGTGGTAGGTCATCAAGTCGAGCGGGTTGGCGACCATGAGAATGTATGCATTGGGAGCATACTTGACAATATTCTCGGTCACTGATTTGATTATCTCCGCATTTTTCTTGAGCAGGTCCTCGCGGGACATGCCCGGCTTGCGGGCCAAACCGGAGGTTACCACGACCATGTCGGAGTCCTTTATATCCTCATAATCGTTGGTACCATGAACCATAACGTCATAACCCACCAGGGGTCCGGCCTGTGCCAGATCGAGAGCCTTTCCGGCAGGCATATCTTCGATAATATCGACCAGGACCACATCGCAGATGTTGCGGGCTGACAGATACATCGCACACGAGGCACCAACATTGCCGGCGCCTATCACTGAAACTTTCTTGCNNAGAATTTATCACCGTATGACCGGCATTTTTAACTACTACTATTTTCAAATCACCATCAGCCGCAATCCGTGACTTCACCAATTCATTGGCGTCAGCAACCGGCTCGATATAAATCCTTCTGACAGCCTCCTCTTGAAGAAATGACATTAAACAGAGATTTACCCGATTTGTCAATATCGCAGTGCGATAAAGTTTATGAATTCCTAAATCATACCTCTTTATCTCCTGATTTATGAGATCATTTGGATCGGGATATTTTTCGGCCAGATCATAAAAATCACGCGTTCCAATACCATCACGGCAGGCCGAGAGCATCAGAAGGGTGCCCCCGTCTTCCACTCCGGCCTTGGTGTTTTCGAAGCATTTCTGGAGCTGATATAGATTTCTGTCCAATGGCGGCGAATGTTCGGCGATCAGAAGATCGCACTTTTCTGGTATGCTTTTAAAATAAATTTCCTTGCAGAATTCCACGGCCTGAAAATAGCTGTCCTTTAAAGAGCCTGAGAACAGGCTGATGATATTGCGATTCGAATCCTGCACAAGCTGATATGAGAAGATTCTCTTATCATCTATCAAATCCAGGGTCTTCCAGAGTTCGTCCCAGACCGGATTGCCCTCCGTTGCACCAGGCTGAGATTTCTCTGAAATGGCCTTTTTATGATTATGCTGGATAGTTTTGCAATAGCTGAGGCCGGGTACAATCGACTTTATGCCGCCGGTGAAGCCCGCGAAGTAATGCGGTTCAACCGATCCTATGATGATAACATCATCCGCCCAGAAATAATAATTATGTATGTAAACTTCACTTCCATCGGGCCATAAACCGACGTTTCTGAAGCTGATATAATCACGGGAGTTGGACCAGGCAAATTTCTTATCCATTTTTTCGAAGTTTTCGCCAATCAATTTCTCATATTCTTCGATCGAGGGCTCGTCATGAAGACCGGTTGCAACTATAATCCTCACTTCATGTCTTTCAAGAAGGGAAGGGAGTATGCGGTCGAGAATCAAATGTGAGGGGGTGGAACGATACTGATCATTGATAATGATCAAAATACGAAGGCTGCCGGAAAAAAATCTTTCCGGCAGCCTGTTCTTTTCTAGCAAATCTTCGAGACTTATGGGGTCGGCTTTTGAGGGCTCGATTATTCCGACCAGATTTTTATCCGGAACATCGAGACTGTACTCCTCACCCGCATATCGAAGAGGAATTTNNTTATGGGGTCGGCTTTTGAGGGCTCGATTATTCCGACCAGATTTTTATCCGGAACATCGAGCCTGTACTCCTCACCCGCATATCGAAGAGGAATTTTCATACTTTAATATCTGGAAAAAAATAGTTGACCTCGAATCTTGCATTTTCCACAGAATCTGAAGCATGAACCGCATTACATTGAATATCTGTCCCGAAATTCTGCCTGATTGTTCCCGTTGCAGCCTTTTTCGAATCGGTAACGCCGATAAGGGCGCGCAGGTCTTCAATGGCATTTTCCTTTTCCAGCACCATCGGCACACAAGGGCCTGAGGTCATGAATTCGACCAATTCATCGAAAAATGGCTTGTCGCTGTGGACATGGTAGAATCCTTCGGCTCGATCTTTTTTCAGGCGCTCCATTCTCATGGCCACAATCTTAAATCCGGCCAATTCGAAGCGGTGTATGATCTCTCCCACTGCATTCTTGCCGACCGCATCGGGCTTGATAATCGTCAGGGTCCTTTGAATTGTCATAGTCGCTCTTTATACCGCAGCCGTCTTTTTCGTCTTCATCTTCTCTCTGGCGATTTTGAAACCCAGTTCCAGGGCCCTGAGGTTTTTCTCCTCGGTTCCGACCGGAGCCCGTGATTTCACGACATTTTTGATGGCTTCCTTGGAGGCCAGCTTGGTAATCTCTGCGATTGCTCCCAGTGAAATTACATTGGCAACCATTACATGACCGATCTCGTTCTTGGCCAGCATGGTAAATGGAAACGAATAGCAATCCGGCGTGGGCGGCTGATGGACAAGATCACTATCAATAATCAGTATTCCATTCTCACGCAAAGCCGGATAATATGTATCGCAGGCTTCCTGTGTCAATGCGAGGAGCAGATCCAGACCCATCGGTTTGGGATAATATATTGTATCTGAGGACACAACGACATCGGCTCGTGAGGCTCCCCCGCGGGCTTCAGGACCATAAGATTGCGTCTGTACTACATTTTTACCATCCTGAACACCCATGGCCTCGGCCAGCATAACTCCTGCAAGAATCAGTCCCTGTCCTCCCGAACCGGAAAGCCTGATTTCATATCGGTCAGACTGTGTCTGTTGATTCTTATTTTTGGACATCTATAACTCCCATTTATCTCTTTTTAAGTTCAGCGCTCAGTCTGGCGTAATTATCTGTAAATTCGGGTTTATCTTCCTTATGCAGAACTCCCGTAATCCACTTGCCTTCCTTCTTTTCAGGCGGCATTTTATCTACCGTAGCGGCCGGCACCACATGGCTTTTAAACCACTCAATCATCTTGACCGGATCGCCCTCCTTATTCCAGCGTCCATAGTAAGTGTGACAATTGGAAAGGGCATCAATAAGGGAAAAACCGTTATTGGAAATACCGTCGGCAATCAACCTGGTCAGCTGTCCCACATGATATACAGTTCCGCGGGCAACATATGACGCTCCGGCGGCGATGGCCAGCTTGGCGGCGTCGAATGGATGTTCCAGGTTGCCGTAAGGAGCTGTGGAACCGCGTTTCGTGTAGGGCGTGGTGGGTGAGAACTGCCCGCCGGTCATACCGTAGATATGATTATTCACCAGAATTGTGGTGATATTAATATTGCGGCGGCAGGCATGAATGAAATGATTCCCCCCGATCGCCAGACAGTCGCCGTCACCGGTAATTACTATAACATGCATTTTGGGCTTGGCGGCTTTTACGCCGGTAGCGAAAGCGATCGCTCTTCCATGCGTTGTATGCAGGGTATTAAAATCTACGTAAACGGGAAGGCGTGATGAACATCCGATTCCGGAAAGCACGGCGATATCATCCTTGGGAATTCCGAGGCGATCGATGGCCCTTATCAAAGCTCCCAGAATGATGCCGATTCCACATCCGGAACACCAGACATGCGGAAAGGTCTTCTTGGGACGCAGATATTTATGAACAACGCCGGAGGGCTGCTCCTGTTTTTTTGTCGTGGTAGCCATTATTTTACCTCCCGGATTTTCTGGAGAATATCCTGCGGTGTTATAAGTTCGGAATCATAACGCTGCAGAAAGTCGATCTTGGTATGGCGCCTGTCGATATATCTTTCGATTTCCTTCAGAATCTGTCCCTGGTTTAATTCTGCAACTATCAGATGACGGCATGATTTCATATATTTCATAATCAGCTCATCGGGGAAGGGCCAGACAGTCACGAGTTGAATGGCGCCGACTTTCATGCGCTTCTGGCGAGCCATTTTGACAGCTTGATTGGCCGCCCGCGAGACTATTCCAGTCGATAGAACCACTACCTGGGGTTCGTCATCCATATAAGTCGTCTTGATCTCGCAGATATCCTCTTTATTTCGTTCAATCTTCTTCCTGAGCTTGTCGAGCTTGGCCTTGATCTGGGCCGGTTTGGCAGTGGGAAATCCCATCTCATCATGAGTCAAGCCGGTAATATTGAAGCGATAGCCATCGCCAAAAGAGGCCATGGGGGATATAAAAGTCGGAGTTATCTCGAAATGCTTATACCATTCGGGGGGTACCTCCGGCTTTACGCGGTCCACCACCTCAACCTCTTCCGGATCAGGAATCCGCACCTTCTCGCGCATATGACCGATCACCTCGTCAGTAAGAAGTATAACCGGGGTGCGGTATTTCTCTGACAGGTTTACGGC
Organism: Candidatus Zixiibacteriota bacterium; assembly: GCA_011777135.1. Classification (GTDB taxonomy): domain Bacteria; phylum Zixibacteria; class MSB-5A5; order JAABVY01; family JAABVY01; genus JAABVY01. The sequence goes on from JAABVY010000105.1 coordinate 5,768, forward strand.
CTTTATAGTATATAGAAGGCATTCCTCGCATGATGATGCGGAAAGCACGATGGCACGGTAATCGCCGTGCGTGCCGTAGGCAGCCTGCATTATATCGGCCTGTGAAACTTTGGTGGGCAATCCCGTTGATGGGCCGCCGCGCTGAACATCGATGACCACACATGGCGCCTCCGCCATGTAAGCATAGCCAATATGCTCCTGCATCAGTGAGAAACCCGGCCCCGAGGTCGCGGTCATGGCCTTGACCCCGGCCACTGAGGCTCCGATAACCGCAGCCAGCGAACCGATTTCATCTTCCATTTGAACAAATGTACCATCCACCAGGGGAAGCCGTCTGGCCAGTCCTTCGGCGATCTCGGTAGAGGGTGTGATCGGATAGCCTCCAAAGAAACGAACTCCTGCCAGCAAAGCACCTTCAACACAAGCTTCGTTTCCCTGGAGCAGTCTTATATTCTTTTCCATAAAATCTCCCTTACTTCTCGTTGGAAACGATAGCCAGATCGGGACAATGCAGCCAGCAAATTGCGCACTGAGTACATTTCTCAGGATATTCCACAATCGGTTTGCCGTCTCGGTCTGGTATGAACACATCATGAGGGCAAAGGGCGATGCATATATTACACGCTTTGCACCAATGATAAAAAATAGTCAGGGGATTCTTCGACCCGGTATAGTCCTTCTTACCGCTTTTCTGGCCGGATTCCTCCTTGACTTTCTCCTTTGCCTCTTGTTTCTCTTCGGCGGGCTTGTCGTTGACCTCAGCCTCACCGGTTTTTGTTTCTGTCATCTTAAACTCCAGCTGTTGCAGAATCTATCATAAACAACATTTCACTTCTTTTTAGAAGTCTTCTTTTTTGCAGTTTTTTTCGCAGCCTTTTTCTTTGTGACCGCTTTCTTTTTTACGGCACTCTTCCCTGCTTTCTTTGCAGTTGTCCGGGCCGCTTTCTTTTTAGTTGCCTTCTTCCCGGCAGCCTTCCCGGCCGTTTTCTTTGCGGCCTTGGTTGTCTTTCCGGCTGCCTTCTTCTTCGGCTTGGCTTTCTTCTTAGCCTTTTCAAGTTTTTCTTTAAGAAGCACAGGTATATCCGACGGGATTTCTGCCACCGGAATGCCCACTTTATTCAAGGCCTTAATCTTATCCGCGGCTGTGCCGCTGCCGCCGGATATAATCGCTCCGGCATGTCCCATACGCTTCCCGGGAGGAGCGGTACGGCCGGCAATGAAGGCCACCACAGGCTTTTTAACATATTTCTTAATATATTTGGCCGCTTCTTCCTCATCGGTACCGCCGATCTCACCGATCATCACGATTCCTTCGGTTTCCTTGTCTTGGTTGAACGCCTCCAGGCAATCTATGAAGTTGGTGCCGATAACAGGATCGCCGCCAATTCCCAGACATGTGGACTGTCCCAATCCTGCCAGAGTCAGGTTATAAACGATTTCATAAGTCAAAGTTCCACTGCGGGAGACAAGCCCGATTTTGCCCTTCTTGTGAATCGGGGCGGGCATGATGCCTATCTTCGTCTTCCCGGGAGAAATAATACCCGGGCAATTGGGACCGATTAATCGGACATCCTTATCCTTCAGGTAATTATAGACCCTGACCATGTCATTGGCGGGAATTCCCTCGGTAATACATACAATCAGCTTGATCCCGGCCGCTGCAGCCTCCATGATGGCGTCGGCTGCAAATGCGACAGGAACGTATATTATCGATGTATTGGCTTTTGTGGCCTTTACAGCATCGGCAACTGTATTGAAAATCGGAACACCCTCGAACTTCTGTCCGCCTTTCCCGGGGGTTACACCGCCCACGATTTTCGTTCCATACTCCATCATCTGCCGGGTATGGAAGGAACCGTCTCGTCCGGTTATTCCCTGGACGATAACCTTGTTTTTCTTGTCAGCGAAAATGCTCATTTATACCTCTTCAAATCTTTGTCCTGTTAGTCTCAAATCTATCTATAGCGAATACAATAATTGACTGCCATTTTCAAATCAATACTCATGAAAGGCCGATATATCCTTGAATCAATAATCTTCATCTCCATAGTCTATTGCGCCGCGCTCATCATTATAATCGTCGTCATTTTCCCATGAGAAGCCTTTTTTGCGACGGTAAAGATGTCTTCTATCTTCTTCATCGTTTTCGTCATAGTCTTCGTATTCGTCGTCTTCGTCGTAGTCTTCCTCGAAGGGTTCCTCTTCCTCCTCGAGATCGGCATCCTCTTCATCCTCTTCTTCTTCATCATCCGGAGGAAGGTCCTCATCGTCGATCTCTTCTTCGTCGAGGTCCTCTTCGATTTCTATATCTTCCAGCTCGTCTTCCGGTTCATCTTCGAACTCTTCCTCTTCATCTTCGAATTCTTTTCTTCCATTCAATGAATCATCATTAATCACAGTCGACCTCCATGATTACTTATTATCTTTGCTATGCTGCTATTCCAGCCTTATCTATCGCTGTCTTTACCACATCCTCCATGGATGATACGGCAGTCAGGCTGACAGCTTCCAGTATTTTGCGAGCTTCCGTTTCATTAGTACCGGTAAGACGAATCACAATGGGTACCTGCGGATTCAATTCCCGCACCGCGGAGACAATACCGTTGGCCACATCATCGCAGCGGGTAATACCACCAAATATATTGAATAGAATAGCCTTTACATTCGAATCACGCAAAATAATTCTCATCGCATTGAGAACTTTTTCAGGATTTGAGGATCCGCCGATATCCAGGAAGTTGGCCGGTTCTCCGCCGAAATGTTTGACCAGATCCATGGTAGCCATGGCCAGCCCGGCTCCATTGACTATACAGCCGATATTGCCTTCCAGCTTGACAAACGATAATCCGGCCTTTTTGGCCTCCATCTCGGAGGCATCCTCGGCCTCCATATCCCTCATCGCCTCAATTTCCGGATGTCTGTCCAGGCCATTATCGTCGATATTTATCTTGGCGTCGATAGCCAGGACTTTACCGTCCGGGGTGGTGATCAGGGGGTTGATCTCGGCCAGCGAGGAATCATTAGCCATATAAGTCTCATAGACTTTCTGGATGATTTTGGCAGCCTGGTTTACCAGCTTGGGATTATCATAGAGTTTATATGCAAGGCTTCTCGCTTCGTGCATCTGCATGCCCAGGATGGGGTCGATATGATGCTTGAAAATCTTTTCCGGGGTCTTCCGGGCTACCTCCTCGATATCGATTCCGCCCGCGGGCGATACCATCATCACCGGTTTCTTTTCTGCGCGGTCAAGGATAATTCCTACATACGATTCCGTTTCGATCTCGACAGCCTCAGTCACCAGGACTTTCTTAACCGTGAGACCCTTAATATCCATCCCTAAAATCTGCGAGGCCTTATCATATGCGTCATCGGGTGTAGCGCAATATTTTACTCCGCCTGCTTTTCCACGTCCGCCCACATGCACCTGCGCCTTGACCATCACCGCTTTACCTACTTTTTCAGCAATGTCCCTGGCTTGTTCGGGTGTGGTGGCAACATCTCCGGAGGGAACAGGAATACCTTGCGCTTCAAAAAGCTCTTTGGCCTGATATTCGTGAATCTTCATTCTCGCTCCTTCTCTTTCAAAAATACCCGAGCCTGTTGTATTAGTACTTCTTTATTATTTTTTTCAGGATAATCAAGGACAATTTCCAAAAGATGCGATAATATCTCTCCTACCAGCGGCGAGGGCGGAATATCGAATTCCTTCATTATATCCCCTCCATCAACTGCAAGTTGCTTGACCCCCAGCGGAACCTGCTCCTCCAGCTCGCTTCGAATTCGTCCTTCCAGTTCATCGATTTCCGGGGTCGTATTTCCCATGCCCTGGGCACGCACGTCTGCACGGCGCAGTTCCAGGAGATCGTATATCCTGTCGATGCCGGCTCTTTTTATCAGCCGCCGCAGGCCCTTATCGGACATCTCCGAGGTAAACATATGTTCCTTGATCAGGACTTTCACATCCTTTATGACCTGATTAGAATAGCGCAGTCGCTGCAGGAATTCAACGGCCATTTTTGCTCCCTGCTGATCATGTCCATAGAAATTGGCCTTATCATTTCGCATCTGTTTTGTCTGGGGTTTGGCGATATCATGCAAAAGCCCTGCAAGTCTTAATTCCAGGTTATCCTGGGGCAATTCGTCGACTGTGTAAAGAGAATGCATGAATACATCATGGGCATGATAGCCTCCCGGCTGATCCACCCCGACTCCGACTGCCAGTTCGGGCAAAATGACCTGCAGCAACTTAGTCTGTTCCATGAGGATAAAGCCTTTTGATGGCTTTTTTGCCCTGGTGAGAAGTTTGTTCAGTTCTTCCTGAATGCGTTCAGGTGAGACAGCACTGATCAAACCGGCATTTTGACGGATCGCCTCAAATGTTTGCGGTTCGATTTCGAATTCGAAGCGAGCCGCAAACTGCACCGCCCTGAGCATCCTCAGGGGATCATCCTCGAATGTATTGGGCGCCAGCATGCGGATCAGGCCATGCTTCAAATCTTCGCGTCCGCCATATGGATCGACCAGTTCATTATCTCTCAGATTACGGGCAATAGCGTTAATCGTGAAATCTCTGCGCTTCAGATCTTCCTCGATCGGAAGGGTGTGGTCGAAATCAACCTGGAAATCACGATGTCCGACCCCGGTGGAAAACTCGCTGCGAGGCAAGGCGATGTCGTAGGTAACTTGATGATCGGAACCATTGTTGGAGGAGGTGAATTTTATCACCCCGAATGACTTCCCGACCAGATCGACATGCCCATGTTTCTTGAGGAGCTTGACCAGCTTCTCAAATTCGACTTTAGTCACAAGGTAATCTCGATCTTTCTCCGCAATTCCCATTCCTAAAAGAGAATCACGTACACAGCCTCCCACTTCGTACAGGTTGCCATGTTTCAGAATCTCATCCACGACTTTTTTGCTCAGGCCCTGCATGATTACATAGTTATTATTGTACCGGCATTACCCATAACAGCCTCATATGCATTTTCGATCGAGGTTATTATGACTTTTTTGCCGCCCATTTCCAGAAATCCAAGGGCTGCTTCCACTTTCGGCCCCATGCTTCCGGGCGGGAAATGTCCCTGGTCCAGATATTTTTTCATTTCCTTATAATTAACCTCACCCAAAAGTTTCTGGTCCAGCTTCCCAAAATTCAGGGCAACATTATCAACACCAGTTAGAATCAGAAGCAGCTCCGCCCCGATGGATTTGGCCAGAACCGCACTGGCCCTGTCTTTATCGATAACCGCATCGACACCCTCAAAATCACCATTCTCCTCGATATAAATGGGAATTCCGCCCCCTCCGGCGGCTATCACGACCACGCGCTTGTCCACCAGGATCTTAATCTGTTTAGCTTCAACAATTTCTATCGGAATGGGTGAGGCTACCACCCGCCGCCAACCGCGGTCTGAATCTTTCTTTACCTGCCAGCCCCTTTCCCGGGCGAATTTACGGGCCGTATTGTAATCATAGAACTGCCCCACAAACTTGCTGGGATTTTTTATCGAGGGATCATCCTTGTCCACTATCACTTGAGTAACGATAGTGACGACATCGCGCTTGATACTTTCACTTCTGAGACGATTCTGGAGGGACTGCTCGATCATATAGCCCATGCCCCCCTCCGTATCGGCTACGCAGATTCCCAACGGCAGAATGGGAGCTTTGTTCCGAGCCAGCTCCACTCGCAAAAGAGCATTACCCACCTGGGGGCCATTGCCGTGGGTTATAGCAATATTGTAGCCGTTTTTTATTAACGGAATAATCCCGGAAAGTGATTGGCGAGTATTCGCAAACTGATTTGCAATTGTGTCGGGAACGCCCTTTTTTGTGATGGCGTTCCCGCCCAAAGCTATTACCGCTGTTTGTTTTTTAGGAGACATTACTTTTTCTTCTTAAAGAACTCCGAAATGACCATGGTCATGTCGGGAGCGCCGATCTCCTGCAGTTCATAGCGAACCCTGGTCGAGGGTTTCTTGATATCGATGATGCGCCGCAAATCTATGGGAGTAGCAATGACGACTGAATCGCACCTTGTGGCATTGATAGTAGCGCTCAGGTCCTTTATCTGCTGGTCGCCGTAACCCATAGCCGGAAGCAGGGGCCCGATATTCGGATATTTCTCGAAAGTGCCCTTTAACGTGCCCTTCAGGTATGGGCGCGGGTCGACGAAATCTATCGCGCCGAATTTCTGCGCAGCAACTATACCTGCGCCATACTGCATCTCGCCATGAGTAAGCGTGGGACCGTCCTCGACCACCAGGACGCTCTTGCCCTGGATAACCTCGGGATCATCCACAAACACCGGTGAGGCTCCCTCTATCACGGTTGCGTAGGGATTGTAGATCGAGATATTTTCCCGCAGTTCCGCTATATCCTGTGGATCAGCAGTCTCCATTTTGTTCATGACGATAACATCAGCAGAGATGAAATTAGTAAAACCGGGGAAATAGGTCAGCTCATGCCCGGCGCGATGAGGATCGGTTACCACTATCCAGAGGTCAGGCTTGTAAAATGGAGTATCGTTATTACCGCCGTCCCAGACGATCACATCAGCCTCTTTTTCTGCATTCTTCAGTATCTCGGCATAATCCACTCCGGCATAGCAGACGGTACCCGCCTTGATATGCGGTTCGTACTCTTCCATCTCCTCGATGGTGCAATTATGTTTCTTCAGGTCAGACAGTTTGGCAAAGCGCTGGCTGATCTGCTTTGACAGATCACCGTAGGGCATGGGGTGACGAATTGCTACCGGCTGTTTGCCAATTTCCTTCAGCACCGCACATACTTTGCGGGTAGTCTGGCTTTTGCCGCAACCGGTTCTGATTGCCGTAATCGCAATCACCGGCTTTTTGGATTTGATCATGGTTTCCTTGGAACCCAGAAGCACGAATGAGGCTCCCGCTCTGTCGACAACCGCTGCGGCATGCATGACATGCTGCTGGGGAACATCGGAGTACGAAAAGACCACCTCATCAACCTTGTGCTTTAAGATTAAGTTTTCCAGGTCTTCCTCGGGCAAAATCGGTATGCCTTTGGGGTATAATTTGCCGGCCAGTTTGGCAGGGTACTTTCTACCTTCTATATTGGGAATTTGAGTGGCTGTGAATGCGACTACTTTGTATGACTTATTATCTCTATAAAAAGTATTGAAGTTATGAAAATCTCTTCCTGCTGCACCCATGATAATTACGTTCTTTGTCATTAAATCCTCCTATTAAACATAAAAATAGATGGTTTGTCGAATAGCTGACTGATTTTACAATCACAGTCAGATTGAGGACATGTTCCAGTAGTGCACAACAAGATAATAATCAAAACGCATAAAACTCTTCACCCCATCTTAAATTAGTAAAGAGAATCTATCAGAATGCGCGATAATTTCAAGCACTTTTTGACATTTTTTTGAATAAACAATTTAATTCTTTCGACTTATAAAAATCGCCGCAAAACACCACAAAATAACGGTTGAATTATAATCACCCGCATGTTATAATATGCCGATGCAGGAGATACTGGCCGAAGTATATAGAGGAGATGGCATCGAATNNCCCTGAAACCATTCCAGGCCGTACCGTTAACAGAAAGAGGAGGACTGGAAAAATACGGCTTTAATTTAAAAGCCCTTGCTATCATGTGCGGCTCCCACTCCGGCAGCCCAATCCATACCGAGCAGGTAAAGAAAAATCTGGATAAAATCGATCTTGACGAAAGTTATCTTCAATGCGGCACCCACCCGCCGATCTATTACACGAGTAAGAACATACTTCCGCGGCGAGAGGAAACCTTCACACCCATCCAGCACAACTGCTCCGGCAAACACTCTGGTCAACTGGCCCTGTCCCTTATGCTTGACTGTGATCCGAAGCGTTATCTCGATCCCGATTATGAACCGCAGGAGCTCGTCAAGCAGACTGTGTCGGAGATATGCGAGATTTCCCCCGATGAAATGATCCTCGGCACGGATGGCTGCTCGCTTCCAAATTATGCCATTCCGATCAAGAATCTGGCCCTGGGATATGCAAATATCGGAACTCTCAAGACAGGCGGCGACACTAGAAAAAAAGCGTTTCAGAAGATAATAGAGGCGATACAAACCCATCCGATTATGGTATCCGGCGAGGACAGATCGGACTATTATCTTATGCAGGCGCTTCCCAAAGAGATAATCTGCAAACTGGGCGGTGAGGCTATCCAGGGTGTGGCGATTCTCGATAAAGGCTGGGGGATGGCGGTTAAGATTGCCGACGGTAATTTCCGAGCACTGGGACCTGTCGTGGTGGAGGCTCTGCGGCAGATTGGAGTCCTGCCAGACTCAAGGCTGGATTTTGTGAAGCGCATAATCAAGCCGAATGTATATAATAATAGAGAATTGCTTGTGGGCCATATCGTCCCGGCTTTCAAGCTCAAAAAGGGATAAGTCCCAGGAAATTCGAAATTTATCCCGCAAAAGGCATAATTTTGCTTATATTATTATGAGAAATAGTCTGACAACATAAAGGAAGGCCCGGGGATGATTGACGATTTGGATTTTCCGGTTGAGCCCTACCGGATCAAGGTGGTCGAGCCGATCAAGTTGACCACCAAAGAGGAACGTGAACTGAACATTCAAAGGGCGCATTTCAACATTTTCAATGTAAGGTCTGAGGATGTTTTCATCGACCTTCTTACCGATTCCGGCACTTCGGCCATGAGTGATGATCAATGGGCAGGTATTATGAAAGGCGATGAGGCCTATGCCGGATGCCGTAATTATTTTCATTTTGTGGAGACCCTGCAGGAGATTACCGGCTTCAAGCATATAATTCCTGTTCACCAGGGGCGCGTCGCCGAGAACCTGTTTTTCACAACTATCCTCAAAGAGGGCGACTATGTGCCCAATAATACTCATTTCGATACCACCCGCGGCAATGTCACCCATAAGAAGGGAATTGCTGTTGATCTGATTATTAAGGAAGGCAAAGACCCGTCGAAGGAATATCCATTCAAGGGGAACATGGATGTCGAAAGGCTGGAGGAATTTATAATAGAAAAAGGACGGGATAAGATCCCGGTCGTATTCATGACCCTGACCAACAATTCTGCCGGCGGACAGCCGGTTTCAATGGAGAATATCCGCAGAACCAAAGAAGTTTGCGAAAAATATGGTATCCCGCTTTTCTATGACGCTGCGCGGTATGCCGAGAACGCCTATTTCATCAAAATGCGAGAACCGGGATACGAAAATAAAAGCATCAAGGAAATTGCGCGGGAGATGTTCAGCTATGCCGATGGCTGCTGTATGTCGGCCAAGAAGGACGCGCTGGTTAATATGGGTGGCTTCCTGGGAACCAATGATGATGAGCTGGAGCAGAAGATCACCAACCTTATGATAATGATAGAGGGCTTCCGTACCTATGGAGGACTTGCCGGGCGTGACCTGGAAGTTATTGCCCGGGGACTTCTGGAAGCTCTTGATGTTGACTACCTGGCACATCGGATCGAACAGGTGAAATTCCTCGGTGAGGAACTGGATAAAGTCGGGGTACCCTACGTCAAGCCGACCGGTGGACATGCCGTCTTTGTCGATGCCGGCTCATTTCTACCGCATATACCGCGCGATCAATTTCCGGCCCAGGCGCTGGTGATTGCACTTTATCGTGAAGGTGGAGTTCGTGCGGTTGAGATCGGCGGCCTGATGTTTGCTGAAAAAGATCCGGTCACCGGTAAAATCAACCATCCTCCCATGGAACTTGTCAGGCTGGCTATACCCAGACGTGTGTATACAATGTCGCACCTTAAATACGTCGCTCATACATTTAAGAAGATAATGGCTTATAAGGATAAATTGTCTGGTTTTGAGATCACCTATGAACCCCGATACATGCGGCATTTCACCATGCACCTGAAAGAAATCAAACCGCAGGAGATAAAGGTGAAGTAGGTCAAAAGTCTGTGACTTTTGACATGTCANNTGAATCATGAATGAAAACTGAAAATAACAACACCGTCGGGAACTTGATCCCGGCGGTTTTTGTCATTAGTTAATAAATAAATTACCTGTCATTCTATATACAGGTTCTTCGCTTCGCTCAGAATGACGGTCCGAACTTGTTTAATCCTGAGGAGCGATAGCGACGAAGGATCTCTACAGGTTATAAATAAAAACCGGGGTATAATTATGAAATTGACTGTAATTGGATGTTCTTCTGGGATGCCCTCACCTGATGCTTCAACCTCGAGCTACTTGCTGGAGGCAAATGGAAAGAATTATCTTATCGATACCGGTGACGGAACCGCCGCCGCCATGCAGAAACTCGGGATCGATACGAAGAGCATCGATAATATTTTTATCACCCATATGCATTCGGATCATTCCATGGGCCTGCCCCTGGTTATCCAGATGATGAAGCTTCTGAAAAGAGAGAACCAGCTTAATGTCTATCTTCCGCGCGAGGCCGAAGATGGTTTCAAGCGGCTTTTATATATGGTCTATCTTTTTCCGGATAAGCTCGGCTTCGATATTGAGTTCACCGGAGTAGAACGGGGATTTCAATTTGATGACGGCAATATCAAGATTGATTTTTTTCAGAACAGCCATCTTTTTAACAATAAAGAATATATTTTAAAACGCACAATTCCCAACCGCATGCAGTGTTTCTCTCTGATAATAACCGCGGAAGATAAGAAATTTGTCTATTCGGCTGATATCGGCTCAATCGATGATCTCGATCCGATTATTGAGGANNTCATTATTGAGAACGCCGATTTGCTGTTGACGGAGGGAATGCATGTGGAACTTGAAAAAATGCCTGATTTACTTATAGAGAAAAATGTGAAGAAGTTGATCCTGACACATCTTCTGGATGATACGGATAAAGATCGGGTAAAAATGATGTTCGAGAAGGCCGGCTATTCGAATTTAGATTTTGCGACAGAAGGCCTTCAAAGAGTCATCTAAAAGAATCAGTTTGAACGGCTTTCCCGGCACCACAAACTGCAGGACCCGGTAAAATCAATGAAGCTGCAGCATGCACATTTTATTCAGAGGCCTGCTTTTTAAGGTGATCAGTCCCCGATTAATTTCCTGACCTTGGAAATGACCTGCTCAGGATCAATCGGCTTGTCTACGAACATATCAGGTTTTACCAGGCCCTCTTCACGCATCTGCTGAATGGTCTTGCGCAGAGCTTCGCGCAGGCTGTCGTATGGTCTCTCATGCGTGTCTTCACTCTTTTCATCCAATCCGGCGAGGACTTCGGAGACCCCGGTCAACATTATTACCGGCAGATCCTTGTATTTTTCATCCCGGCGCAGCTGTTTGAATAGCACAAAACCGGTTTTCTTGGGCATCATGACATCCAGTATTACCAGGTCTGGCTTTTCCTTTTCTATCTTCTCCAGGCCATCCCTTCCATCCTCGGCCGTGATAGGCTCGTAGCCATTTTCCTGCAGAGCTACAGAAAGGAATCTGCGGGTGTTTTCATCGTCATCAACTACTAATACTCGCTTTGCCATCAATTTCCTCCTTAATCTGGTTGGTACCATCTATGGGAAGGTGAATGCGGAATATGGTGCCGCGATCGGGCTCCGAATCCAGATCGATCTTCCCGTTGTGAACCTCAATCATTCTCATTGTTATGGCCAGACCGAGGCCGGTACCGGCCTTGCTCTTGGTGCTGAAGAAAGGCGTAAAAATATTTTCTTTTACTTCCCTGGTCATGCCGCAGCCGTTATCCTTGACCTCGATAACCGCCTCACGTCCCTTATTGGTCAGATAGGCACTTATGACGACTTCGGGTTTCTCTCCTCCGCTGAATTCTTTCCACAAGCAGGCATCGATAGCATTGGAGACAATATCCATGACCGAGGAGTGAATCATCCTCGGGTCGCAGACAACGTGGGGAAGCTGGTTGGAAACATCCAAACGAATCTGCACGCCTTGATCTCTTGCGGTAGGCTTTATCACTCGCTGGATTTCGCATAGAAGCTGGATCAGGTCAGCCTCACTGAACTTCGGCTTCCACTCTTTTACGTATTTCAGCATATCCATGGACATGTTGGTCAGGCTTGTAATCCCCTGCTGGACAATATCCCATCCCTCAGTGAGCATCTTCTTATCATCTTTAGCCAGACCAACTTTAACCATGTAGGCTCCTCCCTTGCAGGCATTCAGCATATTCTTCATGGAGTGCTGGATTCCAGTGAAAACCTGGCCGATGGCTGCAAAGCGCTGGGATTTTATAAGCTGGTCCTGAAGACGCTTCAGCTCGGTGATGTCCTTACTAATTCCGATAGTACCGATTACTTCGCCGGAAGGATTATGAAGGCGTGATAGAGTTAGAAGGACGTCTTTGACCCGCCCGTCTTTGGTCACAAACTGAGTCTCGTAATTTACCACGCTGTCTGTAAACCTGAGTTTATCGATTGCCGCACGGCGATCGTTTGGATCGGCAAAGAGCATCTCGACAGGTTTTCCAATAACATCCATACGTTTGTAACCCAGCACATTTTCGGCGCCGACGTTTATTGTCTGAATTTTATCTGAAGCATTCACGGTAATAATAATATCGGCAGAACTTTCTACAATACCCTCCAGGTAATCCCGATTTTTTTTGAGCTCATTCAGGGAAGAAGCCAGCATGTCGGCCATATCATTAAAAGAGGATGAGAGAGCATCGAATTCATCTTTTTCATCTTCCTCCAGTCGAAAGTCAAATTCTTTATTTGCCAGCCTGTTCATACCGTCCTCCAGCTTGTCCACGGAGGGTTTGATGAACAGCTTCGTGAACAGCCAGGCAAGGATAAAGCTCACAGCGATTGCAATCAGTATGCTTAAAATGAGACGGACGTTTATGGTGGCACCGGAGCCTTCTGTTCCAAGAGCAGGTATATCAAGCGCTGCAAGATACTCCAGTATCACCAAAAAAAGGAGGATGACGATAATGAAAGCTGCGCTTAATTTCCAGAATATCTTGAGTCGATTCAACATGATTTACCCGCAGTACTTTATATGAGCAGGCCGAAGACAGGAGTACCGATCTCATCAGCCACCCATCGCAATGCCGCGCTCATCCTTTCGAATTTTCGGCACTGCAGGTACGGCCCGTTCATAGATTCTGGCTTCATCCGGAAGGAGTTTGAGGTATTTCAATCCCCAGCCGAACATGAATCCGATTACGCCCAGCACACCCAGGGCCTGCAATATTTCAAGAAAACTGATCGAATAGGATGCAACGCCTTCTTCTATAGCCGACTGCGTAATTTCCATACCGGGAAACAGCTCTGGAGCATGAGTAAGTCCCGGGAGTACTATTACATATCTTTCGCACAACACTCCAAACACGACCAGTGCGGAGGCTACAACGATCCAGCGGATCTGTTTGCCTGTTCTTCTTCTGAATAGCAGGAACATGGGTATCACACACCCAATAAGTATCAGGCCGATCCAAAAGAGAATGCTATGAATTCCTCCAAAGAGATAGTAAGTAGCCGCTGAACGCAGTTCCACCACATAGGCACGATACAGGTTCTCAACCATCAAGAAATATGTGACCACGAGAAGACAGACCGCCAGGAAACGGCCCAGCCAGATTATTAAGCCGTCATCAACATGTCTGTTCGTCAGTTTAAAGAGTCCCACGATCATCAATATCATCAGGGCAGTCCCGGAGGCCATGGCAGCGGCTACAAAACTGGCCGGAAGCAGAGGTGATTCATACAGGACTCGCGCACCGAATCCGAAAATTGCCCCTGTACCGCTGTGAACACAGAAAGCCCAGCCAAATGCCAGCGTCGCCACCACGGTAGTCAGCTTTCTTCGCTCTGTAAAAAGAGCCCAGAGATAGACGATGCATATCAATATATGTCCTATATACAGAAGAGGATTGATCGAGAACATGGAACGCAGGTTGAAATACACGAAGGGCTCCACAAAAACCCGGTCCATCCTGCCCTGATCGGTAAGAATGGAAAGCAGGCCGGCAATCAGAAACAACATCGCCAGGTAGACAGCAATACGCGCAAAGGGTTTATATTCGATCTTGCCGAAGACGCCATAAAGCCCGGAAATTACCAGAGAACCGGCTGACAATCCGATATAGTAAACGGCCATCACAATTTGCAGTCCCCAGGGAACACGATTGGTCATGCCGGTTACCCACAGGCCCTTATTAATAATATAGAAGGTCGTTATAAGTCCAACCACCGCCATAACCGCAAATGTAAGCATCATGAGACGGTATGAAAGTGAATTACCCTCAATGCGTTCGAATTTTAAGTCCATAGACTCCCTCTATACAAATCTTGTTAAAGTCCTATGTAATGGACCTTTGGCTCAGTGCCTAGATCCTCCTTTATGCGCTTGACTGCGCGCCGGGCAACAATCTCAGAGATCTCACTGTCGGGATCATTGAGATCGCCGACAACAATCGCTCCTGCTCCAACCTTCTGACAGGCTTCCACACAGGCCGGCATCCTGCCGACGTCAAGCCGATGCGCACAGAGAGTGCATGCCTCAGCCACTCCATGTGACCGCTTGGGATGATCCGTATTGGGCCACTCCTCACTATCCTTGAAATTGAACATGCGGGCGTTATATGGGCAGGCTATAACGCAATACCTGCATCCGATACATCTATGATGATCGACAATCACAATGCCGTCATGGCGTTTGTATGTCGCCTGAACCGGGCAAACCTGGGCGCAGGGCGGCTTATCGCAGTGATTGCATAGAAGCAGAACTTCCTTCCGACCCACTTCAGGAGTCAATTTGTTCTCAATAGTGACTTTCCTGAGCCAGTGTATATCCCAGCGCTCATCATTCACGTAGGTGACATTATTTTCAGTTCGGCAGGCCTCGATACAGGCGGTGCAGCCGGGAATACATTTTGTCAGATCAATGACCATGCCGTATTTCTTTCCGGTCATTAGATTCTCGACAATTAACCCATCCAGATTTGAGGCGGTAAGGAAACGGCAGGCATAGGCGATTGCCGATCCGGCCAGGAATGTGCCCCCGGCGATTTTTATGAAATCTCTTCTCTCCATCTCCTTTATTCCCCCTGTTTTGCTGCTGCCCGGCCACTGTTTGGCTCAGAGTTAACCACAAATTCTCCGCCTTCAGCCGCCTCGGATGGTTCCGGATAGTAGTGGCAGCCAAAGCAATCCGGGTAAAGATTCACTGAATGATGGCAACGATTACAGAATCCCTCCCGGCTGACATGACATTCTCTACATTTACCAAGACTTATTTCGCCGCGATGGCCATACCGAACGACTTCTTCCCGTACGGCTCTCAGAAGCTCCCAGTGATGCAGGCGCATGAACTCAGTGTCCCTGACACATTCTTTGTACTTTTCGTCGGGCATTTCCAGAAATGGCCCTGGTCCTCCCGAAGCGCCCGCAAGCAGGGATGAAACAAGACTGTAGCCGATCGGAATCAGGATTATTACCAGCGCAGCTATGACTGCAATGAGATAGGGCCTGTCTTTTATTTGCTTGAAATCGACCATAATTACACTATCACCTTTAAGGCTGCATGGCACCCTCGCTTTGAGGTTCATCTATGCTTTCAGAAATTATTTGCTTGCCGGCGGCGTTGGAATCGCTTCGCATTTTTTCTCCGGCGGTCTCAGTTTCGCGCTTTCTTCCAGTATGTTCTGCGTAAACCAGGGCAGTCGTGCGATAAATTATATGAGCAAACTTTGAATATGGGAGATACAGAAGAAATGAAGACACAAAGACCAGATGTACGAAATAGATCACATGCCGATGAGGCTCCAATCTTATATAGTGCAGGACCTCTGTGATAAAGCCTGTCAAAACAACTGCCATTATGACCCAGATGAAGGTCCAGTCGAAATAGCCGCTGGCTCCTGCATGGTCTTTATCGATCAGGCGGTTCCGGATCATTAACACCAGTCCTGCCAGCAATGCCAGACCGCCGAGATTGGCCAGCAGCTTCCAGGGGCTCCAGAAATTAAACGGATACACAAATTTCCCCTGGATTATGGGATTGATACCGGAAGTAATTATCCATAACGTGACTACAGATAATCCTATAAAACCGAAAAATACGAGCAGATGGGAAGTGAGCCGTGAGCGTGACTGCTCACACTTAGAAAATTTATCATGTGTAATCACTTCCTTAATAGCGGTCCCGATGCTTGGAAATATCCCTTTTGCCGGAGGTTGACCGTCGATATTTACAGCCGAGGTCTTCATCGCTTTCCAGAATCGAGCAACTCCGCCGATTAAAGCGAGCACTACGAGGAAGCTGAAAAAGAGGAAAAAGCCATTTAAAAGCCAGTGCGGAAATACGCTTGAATAAGAATACACAATCTCATTACTATTATATGCCGAAAAGCCCAGAGCATTTCCAAGCGGCTCCTTAAAGGTCAGGGCCAGCCCGAGAAGTGCTGCAGGGATGCCAAGGAGCAGAGGCAAAAACTTGGGTTGATGAACCCATCTTCCAAGAAAACGAGGCACCGCATATTTTATTATGCTTTCCTTGCGCACAGCAGCCAGTATATCCCCGGGACGAGCTCCGCGCGGACATCTGACAGAGCAGTCATTGCACTGGTAGCAGAGCCAAACATCGGGATCCTTCAATAACTGGTCTTTCATGCCCCATGTCGCCCAGGCCATTTCTTTACTGGGGAATGGTTTGTAATCAGGAGAGAGGGCACATGTGGCAGAGCAGGTGCCGCACTGGAAACATTTTTTATAGAAGTCCTCACCGTATTTGCTGAGCAAGAAAATAAAATCCAGATCCGGATCGATCCAGATCGCCTTGCTGTTTCCAGAAGACTTCTTCATATTTTTTGGACTTTCCTGAACAGCATTTTCAGGTTTTGCCTTTGCCGCACTTGCATCGCTTTCCACTATTTATGGACTCCGCTTGAGAATTTAATCTACTTATTTATCACATGCCCTTGAACGGGTTCATGCCATACTGCTCTATTACTTCCATGAATTTATCGAAGATCTCGGGGATCCTCTCATATTCATTTATTTGTAATTGATGGAGCTCTACACGTTCGTGCTCCATAGCCATCTGCTCCAATTTCTCCCTGATGTTATCGCCGCGCGAGACCGCCAACTCGCTTCCCTTAATGAAATGGCACTGGTAATCATCGCCATACTTGCAGCCTATCAGGATGCAGCCATCGAATCCCGCCGAGATAGCCTCGCGCACCCAGGCGGTGTTTACGGAACCCAGACATCTGACAGGTATCACGCGAATGAAGGGATTGCATTTAAGGCGATGCTGTCCCATCAAATCCAGTGCGGGGATAGCGTCATTTTCGCACATCAGTGCGAGCACACGCGGCTTCTCCTCAAATTCCTCAGGGACATTGACGGCTTTAATCATCGATCCTATTATGTCAACCGAGTAGTCCTTGAAGGAGACGATCCGTTCCGGGCAGGCGCCCATGCATACGCCGCAGCGTCGGCATCTTGTGGCCCAGACCAACGGGGTGCCTTTTTCATCTTCATTCAACACCCCAAACGGACATTCCTCGGTGCAGCGTTTACATTGAGTACAGCGCTGGAGAAAAAATTCAGGAAAAGATATGTCTCCTGCTCTGGGATGGACCGCTTCGCCGCGGGAGGTCATCTCCACACATTGTATGGCTTTCAATGCGGCCCCGGCGGCGTCATTCCTGCTGCCCAGACCTTCCATCGGCTGACGCACTGCACCTGCTGGGTAGACTCCAGTGCGGCGGCTTTCATACGGGAAGCAGATAAAATGTGAGTCCGGAAAGCCGTATTCAAGCGCGGGTAGATCAGGTCCCTGGCGATAAGCCAGATTCAATATCTGGGTGCCTTCATGATGCTTGAGTTGTTCGGCTTTTTCTGCCGCCTGTTTGCGCTGGGTTTCCGAATCACCCTTCACTGCGGCGAGTTTTGCATCCTCATAGGCGCGGATAGCCTCGCCATCAGCGGCATTCGGGACCATTCCAGCGGCAAGAACCACCAAATCCACCTTTACATTAACATTCTCGCCCGGCATAGTATTCTTTGCGTTAATTATCAGACCACCGTCGTCTGCGCGAGTGATTTCGCTAACTTCGCCCCGGGTTAGAAAGATTCCGGGGTCCTCCTGCGCCTTGCGATAGAAGTCCTCATAAAGCCCGATAGTCCGGATAAATTCATAAAATATAAATGCCTTTGCATCGCTGTTCATCTCACGCAAATACATAGCTTGCTTGAGAGATGTAAGGCAGCAGATCGATGAGCAATAGGAATGATGCTCTTTATTGCGGTTGCCACCGCATTGTATGAAAGCAATGCTACGGACTTCTTTGCCATCCGAAGGCCGGGTAATCTTGGCCTGAGTTTTGACCATCTCCTCCAGATCGATATTTAGAATGACGTCGTCAAGCTTGCCATATGGAAGATTTTCACGCGGGTCTTTAGGTTTCCATCCAGTGGCCTGGATGATAGCTCCAACACGAAATGAATCCAGTTCCTCTCCCCCGGGATTGCCGTTTGCCGATTGCAGAGTAACGTCAAATAGCCCCGGACCACCCGTTATTTTACCGGTTACAGCCGACTTATAGATTTTTATGCGGGGATTATTTTCAATTTCGGATAATAACTGGTCAATGCCCGTTTCTTCCAAGTCGCGGAACGGTGGATGGGTCGGGATCGATTTATGCTGTTTGGACAGCCAGCCTCCGAGCTGATCGCTTTTTTCAACCATTTTCACATCATATCCNNGCCGCCCCCCACCACCATAATGCTCTTATTGATCTCGTCTTCAGGTTTGTATGATTCGGGATATTTCATCTTCTGAACTTTGGCGATATACATGCGCAGGTAATCCTCCGCCAGCATCTGGGTATCCTCTTCATTGGGCGGCTGGCACCAGACCACATGCTCCCTCAGAGCCACTCGTTCCACAATTACATTTTCAGGAAATATATCTATACTATAACGCCGCGGCGATATGCCGGCGATAACAGCCTTGTTCAGATCTTCATTCTTGATATCTTCGATTATCTTCTCCAGGTCCGGCTTTTCGCAGGTCTCTACTGTTTTGCAGAACGGCAGCTTGAATTCTTCTGTGGCCACTTTGGTCAAAGCTTCGATATCCAGAGCCTCAGCTATTCCGTAGCCGGTGCAAATAAATACTCCTATTTTATCATCCATCAGCTCATTCTCCCCTGTTGAGGCATTGGATTGCCTTTAATGCTGCGGCTGTCCCATCCTTGGTTGAGCGGGAAACATCACACGGGTGTTTGGCGCAGCCTGCGGAGTAGATTCCTTCTATATCTGTGTTGCCATTCAGAAATCCGTAATCATCAAATTTCAACTCGAATGGAATTTTTACATCAGCGGTATTCGGGACCATGCCCGTGGCCAGTACTACAAGGTCAAAATCTTTGTGCAGGTTTTCCCGTGAAATCGTGTCCTCAACATCAAGTATGAGATTCTTACTATCCGGATCCTCGTTTATTTTGGCCACTTTACCTTT